>CAZSNW010000167.1:0-6203 GCA_964608245.1 uncultured Micromonosporaceae bacterium | reverse complement strand
TGCGTACGGGCGGCGTACCCGGGGTTCCGACGTCGCCTACGGGGTCGGGTGGCGGGCGTCGTAGCGGATGAATCCCGGGGTGCGCCAGCTCAGCAGCAGCACGGCCAGGAGGCACGCCAGCCCGCCGGCCACCGCGGCCACCGCCTCGCCGGCGTGCTCGCCGGTGTTGCCGAGCACCACGTCCCCGAGCTGCGGGCCGCCGGCCACCACGACGATGAACACCCCCTGCAGCCTGCCCCGCAGGTGGTCGGGCGTGGCCGCCTGCAGGATGGTGTGCCGGAACACCGCGCTGACCGCGTCGGCCGCCCCGGCGACCACCAGGCACCCGACCGCGGCCCACAGCGCCGGGTGCGCCCCGGTGTCGGGCGGCCCCGGCGTCAACGCCACCACGACGCCGAACGCGGCGACGGCGCACCCCCACACCGCCACCGCGACGGACACGGCGAGGCCCTGGCGGCGGACCAGCCCCAGCGGACCGGAGAACAGCCCGGCGATGAGCGCCCCGGCCGCGACCCCGGCGGCCAGGTATCCCACGGTCTCGCCCCCGCCGCCGAACACCTCCGTGCCGATGGCCGGGAACAGCGCCCGGGGCATGGCGAGGATCATCGCCGCCAGGTCGACGAGGAAGGTCATCCGCACGTTCGGTCGGGTCCTCAGGTACCGGAGCCCCTCGATCACCGAGGTGAGCCCGGCCTTGCGTACCTCGCCCTGGGGCGGCAGCGCCGGCAGCGGCAGCAGGGTGAGCAGGGCGACGGCGAGCAGGACCGCCTGCACGGTGTACGCGGCGCCGTATCCCAGCCGCTCGACCAGCTGTCCGGCGAGCACCGGCCCGACCATGAACGCCACTCCCCCGGACAGTCCGGACAGGGCGTTGGCGGCCGGCAGCAGCTCGGCGGGCAGCAGCCGGGGCACGATCGCCATCCGGGCCGGGTTGTTGACCGCGAACAGGCCGTTCTGCACGGCCACCAGGGCGTACAGCAGCCACACCTGCCTGAGGTCGAGCCAGCCCTGGAGGGCGAACAGGCTCGCCACCAGCACCAGTGACGACGCGGTGATCCGCACGATCGTCCGCCGGTCGTATGCGTCCACAATGGAGCCGCCGTAGAGCCCGAGGGTGACCAGCGGCACCAGCGCGAACAGCCCGACCTGCCCCACCGCAGCCGACGACCCGGTCAGCTCGTAGACCTGGAGCATGACGGCGACGTTGGTGAACTGGGTGCCGATCGCCGACAGGACGGCACCGGCCAACATCCACCGGTAGGGGCGGCTGGCACGCAACGGGGTCAGGTCCACCAGCAGGCGCCGGCGGACGGTGGTGGACGGGGGGCCGCTCACGTCGGCGAGCCTAGTGAGGGGGACAGCCGGCCCACCCGGGGCGGTGCGCACCATGTGGGCCGGCTCATACCCGGCCGGGTACGGGTGGGAGCCTGGCTGGCCGTGAACAGGCTCGTCGGACCCGGCCGGGAGTCGTGGTGGCCCGGCAATGTCCGCCGTGGGCGGCTCCCCCGGCGGCACCACCGGTGCCGGATCGACGTGTCACGCCGCTGCGGTCCGCGCGGCCGTGTCCCTCGTCTCCTGCGCCGATGCGGATCGGTCAACTCTTCGTGATTGTGCGCGTGCGGGGAGTTCGTCGGTATGTCCCCACCGTGGTCCCACGTCCGCGTCGTCGCAATGGGTAGCCACTACGTAATTTATCGTCACCACCGCCCACCTCCTCCCCCGCGGCACCTGCGGCTCCCCCCGGCAACTGCGGCGAAGTTGTCGTCGACGGCCCCCGTTCGGCGACAACTTCGCCGCAGTTGCGGCCGAGATGGGGGCGGCGGGGGTTTCGGCGACGTACGCACCGGGTACCACCGCGCCGTCCGGTACGCCGACCGAAGGGTGCGACACGATGCGGGTGTCCGACTCGGTAGCAGTGGTGACCGGCGCGGCCAGCGGCATCGGCCGCGCCACCGCCCGGGCGTTCGCCCGCCACGGCGCCGCGGTGGTGGTGGCCTCCCGCCGCGGGGACGCCCTACGCGAGCTGGTGGCCGAGCTGGAGGGCCTGGGCGCCGAGGCGATGGCGGTACCGGTGGACGTCACCGACCCCAAGGCCGTCGACGAGCTCGCCCGACGCGCGGAGGAGCGGTTCGGCCGTATCGACGTGTGGGTCAACTGCGCCGCGGTGACCCTGTTCGGCCGCCTGGTCGACACCCCGCCCGAGCACGTGCAGCACGTCCTGGAGGTGAACCTGCTCGGCTACGTGCACGGCGCGCAGGCGGCGCTCGCCCGGATGCGCCCCCGCAACCGGGGCGTGATCGTCAACGTCAGCTCGATCGTCGGGGCGGTCGCCCAGCCGTACACCGCCGCGTACTGCATGACCAAGGCCGCGATCCGGTCGCTGTCCACCAGCATCCGCTCCGAGCTGCGGCTGGACGGGCTCACCGGCGTCAAGGTGTGCACGGTCCTGCCGGCCACCGTCGACACCCCGATCTTCCGCACCGCCGCCAACTACACCGGCCGCGAGGCGGTCCCCATGCCTCCGGTGTACGCCGCCGACCACGTGGCGCGCACCATCGTCAACCTGGTGCGGTTCCCCCGCCGCGAAGTGGTCGCCGGCCCGGTGGGCCGGCTGCTGCTGCTCCAGCAGCGGATGTCGCCGGGGATCACCGAGCGGATGTTCGCCCGGCAGGTCGACCGCACCCACCTGTCGCGGGAGCGGCCGGCCCCGGAGACGGTCGGCAACCTGTACGCGCCGTCGACCGACCCGCGGGACGCCCGCGAGTCCGGCGGCTGGGGCGGCCGGCGCCGGCAGCGGCAGCGGCTGCTCGTGACCGGCGGGATGGTGGCGGCCGGGTGGTGGCTGGCGCGTCGGCGCGCCCGCCGCGTCCGCCGTCGCGCCCTGTCCGTCCCCGGACCCGATCTCCTGGTCGCCGCGGGCCGCCGGGCCCGTCGGCTCCCGACCGGCGCCGTCGGTGCTCCGGTCTGAGCAGTCGAGGAGGGACCCGCCACCATGTCGATCCTGACCCGGCTGAAGGCAGCCCGGTTCCTGACCGACTACGACTCGTCGGTCGGCGCCGTCCGTGCGGTCGCCGCCGCGCTGCGCGGCCGCGACCACCCTGCGCTGTCGGTCGGCCCGGACAGCCGGATGCTGGCCGCCGCCCTGGCCTCGCCACCGGCCCGGGTACGTGCGGCCGGGTACCGGCTGCTCGGGCTTCTCCAGGGGGTGCCGCTGGACCGCATCCGCCGGCTGCGGGTGGACGAGCTGGACGAGTGGGTGGTGGGGCGGTACGGCCCGGGCCCGTTCCCGGCGGTGGTGATCGGCTCGGTGCACGGCGGGGCCGTGCACCTGGCGGCCGCGCTGCGCGCCCCGTTCCTGCCGCAGACCACGCTCACCTCGGTCCGGGATCTCGCCACCCAGGTGGACGACCCGGCCGGCGCGATGGCGGCGCTCGCCCCCACGGTCCGGATGGTCGCCGCCGACAATCCGCGGCTGGCGGTCTACCACATGCACGACCCGGCGCAGGACCGTCCGATGCTGGAGAGGGTCGCCTACCTGCGGCTCAAGCGGTTGGCGCTCGGCCCGGTGTACGAGCGGTTCCTCGTCGAGCGGCTGGCCCCGGGCGGGGTCGTGGTGCAGGTGGAGTGCGTCCGCGACTGGCCGGTGACCCCGGTGGGCGAGCGCGCGTACTTCCAGTTCGGCTGCCCGGGCGGGCTCGCCGAGGACGAGTACCAGCTGCCCACCGACCGGGTGACCCGCTACCTGGCGCAGGAGGGGTCGCCCCGGCGTACCTGGGAGCCACCGGAGCCGCACGGGCGCCGGCCGGAGGCGGAGTGGGGGTTCGACCCGGCCCTGGCCGCCGACGTCGAACGCGTGGTACGCGAGAACGGGTTCGCCTTCCGGCGGATGGTCACCCGGGAGCCGGACGACGCGAGCCCATTCGTCGCCGACCTGTACCGCTGGTGGTACCACCAGCTCGGCCGCCCCACCGACCGGCTGCTGGTCGAGTCGTACGTCCAGTGGGACCCGATGCGGGTGCTGCGCACCGGGTCGGTGCCGTTCTGGCTGCGCTTCAACACCGAGCCCGACTACGGGCGGTTGCGGTCCTACCTGGAGTCCGTCGACCCGTACGGCGAGATCTACCTCAACCTCTTCTCGCAGGGCGTCCGGTCGCCCGGGGTGGTGTCGGCCGCCCGCTGGGAGCAGCTGCTCGCGGCGAACGCCCCGCGCGCCGCACTGATCGGAGTGGACCGCGACGCGTACCCGTTGGACCTCGGCAGCACCATGCGCTACCACGAGGCGTTCGCCCGGATCCCGGAACGCCAGCCCGTGCCCGAGCCGATGGACGTCACACAGGTGGACCGGTTCGTGGCCGAGGCGCCGCCCCGTTTCGACGTCACCTGGACCGTGTCGTCCGAGGCGCGGGTCCCGGTCGTCCCCTGACGCGGTACGCGGACCCGCGTCACCCGGACGAGCCGTGCACATCGGGCATCCCGGTCCGACGGCTACCGCGCCACGGCGGGTAAAGTAGAACGTCGGTCCCGGTTCGCCGGGGCCGAGACGCGGGGAGTGGGTTCGTGGGGCGCAGACGTCGGTCTCCGTTGTGGGCCAAGCTGTTGGTCGCCGGCGGCGTCGTTCTCATGCTCTCCAGCGGCACCGCGTTCGCCGCGTTGGAGCGGTACGAGGGCTCGGTCGATCAGCGCAACCTGTTCGGCGAGACCGACGACGGGTTCGAGCGGCCGGCGGAGCTCACCGGTCCGCTGACCATGCTGCTGGTGGGTGTGGACACCCGCCCCAGCCGCCCGGACGAGCCGCCCCGCGCCGACTCGATCATGATCGTCCACCTCAACGAGGACCTCACCGGCGGCTACCTGATCTCGCTGCCGCGTGACCTGGTGGTGGACGTCCCGCCGTACGAGCCGGCCGGCTGGTACGGCGGGCGGGACCGGCTCACCAACGTCATGAGCCTCGGTGCCCGGCCGCAGCCGGGCGAGACCAAACCGGACGTGGCCCGGGGGTTCGCGCTGCTGTCGCGCACCATCACCGAGCTGACCGGTATCCCGCACTTCCACGCCGGCGCGGTCATCAATTTCTCCGGCTTCACGGACATCGTGGATGCGATGGGGACGATCACGGTGGACCTGGACGAGGTGATCGTCTCCCGGCACCGGCAGCCCGACGGCAAGCACCGCCAGCCGATCATCGGCGGCGAGGACTACATCGGGCCGCAGATGGTGTACCAGCCGGGGGTGCCGCCCTGCGGTCCGGCCCGCAAGGACGGCACGTTCACCTGCGAGCTCAACGGCTGGCAGGCGCTCGACGTCGCCCGTCAGCGGTACGGGGTGACCGGCGGAGACTACGGCCGGCAGCGCAACCAGCAGAAGATCATCCGCGCGATCGCGGAGAAGGCGCTGAGTCGCGACATCCTCACCGACCCGTTGGCGCTCGACCGGGTGCTGCGGGCGGCCGGCGATTCGCTGATCTTCGACGGTCGCGGGCACCGGCCGCTGGCGTACGCGCTGGCCCTGCGCAACCTGCGGCCCAACGACCTGGTGATGGTGCGGGTGGACGCCGGCAGCATCGGCACCGGCGCCGCCTACGGCGGCGAGGAGCTGCGGCCGAGGTCCTACGAACTGTTCGAGGCGCTCCGGGAGAACCGGCTCGCCGAGTTCCTGCTGGCCAACCCGGATCTGGTCGGCTGACCGGACCACCGGGGCCGGCACCGGCCGGCCCCGCGGAGCCGCGCGCGGGATTGTCCGAATCGCCCGTGGTGACGTACCGTTGCCGGATGTGAGCCTCTCGCATCGACTCAGGGCCCGGCTCCGGCGGTTCCTCGAACGGCCGGGCACCACCGTGGATCTGCGCCCGTTCACGGCACTGCTGCCCGAGATCGAGCAGCTCGGCCGGGAGCTGTCCGGGCTCAGCGACGAGGAGCTGACCCGCCGGGCGGGCGAGGCGACCGAGCTGGTGGAGATCTGCGCCGTCGGTCGGGAGGCGGCCGACCGTGCCCTGGGGGAACGCGCCTACGACGAGCAGCTGCTCGGCGTCATGGCGCTGTTGTCCGGCCACGTCGCGGAGATGGCCACCGGGGAGGGCAAGACCCTGACCGCCGCCATCGCCGCCTACGGCCACGTCCGGCTCGGCAACGGCCCGGTGCACGTGCTCACGGTCAACGACTACCTGGCCCGCCGGGACGCGGAGTGGATGGGGCCGCTGTACCGGC
>CAZSNW010000166.1:0-6238 GCA_964608245.1 uncultured Micromonosporaceae bacterium | reverse complement strand
GCAGGCCGCGGGCGGCCATGGCCGCGGCCTGGTTGACGGTCACGCTCGACTTGCCCACGCCGCCCTTGCCGGAGGCGATGGCGTACACCCGGGTACGCGAGCCCGGCTGGGCGAACGGGATGACCGGCTCCGGCCGGTCACCGCCACGCAGCTTCTGCTGCATCTCCCGGCGCTGTTCGGCGGACATCACCCCGAACTCCAGCGACACGCCGGTGACCCCGGGTACCGCGGTGACCGCGGCGGTCACGTCCTCGCGGATCCGTTCCCGCAGGGGACAGCCGGCCACGGTCAGCAGCAACTCGACCCGCACCTGCCCGTCCGGGCCGACCTCGACCGACCGGACCATGCCGAGGTCGGTGATCGGTCGGCGGATCTCCGGGTCCTGGACGGTGGCGAGCGCGGCCATCACCGCGTCGTGGGTGCTCGTGGCGGCCATGGCACCCATGCTACGTGGGGCGTCCGGGCGACCCCGGGCCCGCACCGGTCAGGGTGCGGCCGGTGCCACCGAAGGGCGACGGCCGCCGGGCGGGCGGGCGAGGTCGTCGTCGGGCAGGGTCGGGCCGGCCTCGACCGGGTCCCCGGTCGGGGTGAGGGCGAGCACCACGCACTCGCGCGCCCACCGGTCGACCGTGTGCGCCACGTCGCCGGGCGTGTTGAGCCGTTTGAGCGCCAGCTGCGGCGCGACCTGCGGCCACCGCGGGTCGTCGGGCGTGAGCCGGGTCACCTCGGCCCGCCACGTGACGATCCGGCCGCCGTGGTCGCCGCGCATCGTCACCAGCGCCTCTTGGGCCTCGGCCAGGCCCGGGGCGGCCTGCTCGCCCGGGCCGGTGACGACCCACAGCGTGTCCTCGGCCGGCAGGACCCACAGCAGGGTCGCGGGTCGCTCCCCGACGGCCACCCACGCGACCGCCGCCTTCCTCATCGCCTCCCGGACCAGCGGATGGGCCATGCCGCCATCCTGTCACGCCGGGTACGCGACAGAGCGCTCAGCCGGGCGGCAGCATGCCGGTGCCGGTGTCGTCCGGGGCTGTGACCTGGATCGCGATGTAACCCAGCACGGAGAGCACGTAGAGCGCCAGGGTTCCGATGCCGACGGTACGCCGCCGCCACGGTGCCGGCTGACCCGCGAAGGGCAGGGACGGGTCTCCCGGGGAGGGCGTCGCGTAACCCTCTGCGGGCGGCCTGCCACCCGGGGGTGAGGACTCCGGCGATCCGAACGGCGTACCCATGGCTCTCGTGTGCGACGTGTCCTGCGACCACCGCCGCGCGGCCGTAGGTGGAAGCGTCCGACAAATCCTTTCAGGACGGGAAGACGGACACCGTCGTGGCGGGGCGCTCAGGGGGGTGGCAGCAGCATACCGCCGGTGACGGTGGCGACGTACGCGATGTAGCCGAACACCGCGACGTAGAAGAGCACCTGGAGCACCCCGAACCCGACGGCGATCCACCCGATGACGATGCCGGCGGCGGCCAGCCCCTCCCCCTGGTCGCCGGTGGCAGCGATCTCCTGCTGGGCACGGCGTCCGAACACGACGCCCAGGATCCCGCCGACGAGCGGGCAGATCAGCAGACCGACAATCGGCGACGCCAGGGCCGCGATGGCCATGGGGTTGGTACGCCGTTGCACCACGACCGGGTAGCCCGGAAGCGGCGGTCCGGGCGGGTACGGCTGGCCCGCCACCGGCGGCGTGCCCGGGACGGGTGGGGCGTACCCCGGTGCCGCCGGCGGCTCACCCGGTGCGGCGGAATGCCCACCGGGCGCCGCAGGCGGCTCGAACGGTGGCGGGGTACCCGGTTGTGGTGACTCCGGCGGGGGCGGGGTCGGCGTACTCATGACGGCTCCACACCAGGCATCCCGGTCGACCGCTCCCTTCAGCCCGTACCGAAGAACTCGTCGGGGTCCTGGGCGATGAGGACGACCCACAGGATCGTGATCGCCACGGCGAGAACGGTCACGATCCAGCCGACGATGATGCCGGTCATGGCGAGGCCTTCGCCCTTCTCGCCGCGCCGCCTGATCTGTCCACGCGCGACGTGGCCGAGGACCGCACCGACCGCCCCGAGCAGGCCCGGTGCCCCGTACGGGCACAGGGCGAGGATGGTGACGAGGGAGATCACCATGGAGGCGATGGCCAGCCCGTTGGTCCGCGGGACGACGGTCGGCTGCCCGAACGGCGTGACGCTGTAGCCGTAGCCGGGCGGGGTGGCACCGCCGGGGCCGGCCACGTAGGTGGAACCGGGGTACATCGGCTGCGCGACCTGACCGCCGACCGCCCCGGTCGTGCCCTGGCCGCCGGGCGGGGTGAAGAGACCGGGGGGCGGTGGCGCGCCGAACGCCGACGGCGTGGTGCCGGGGTCGGGCGCACCCGCCGTGCCGGCCGGTGTCGACTCCGGTGCGGAGGGCTGTCCGGTGCCCGCCGACGCGTCCTGACCGGTGCCGGGCGTGGGCGCCGGTTGCGACGACAGGGTCGGCGACGCGGTGAGCGGGGCCGGTGCCGGGATCGGCGGCGGGGGCGGGATCACCGGCGGCGGGGGCGGCGCGGATCCGGTCGACGGTGTTTCGGCGGACGGATCCGGCTGCTGCGAGGACTGGTCCGAATTGGACGGTCCGGCTGGCTGGGTCATGCTTCTCCCTACGGGCGTCACGTGGCGGTAGCGTCGCCCGGTCAGGTTAGCCGATCGTGGCGCGCCGAAGGGAGCGGTCGTTGCCCGGTCCGGGGTCGTGCCGGCACTATTCGTACATGAAAGAGTCGCGCAGCGTACTCCCGCCGGGTCTGCAGTGGCCGTACACCGACCGGCTGGACGGCAAGGTGGCGCTGGTGACGGGCAGCGGTAGTCCGGAAGGGATCGGGTACGCCACCGCCGCGCGGCTGATCGCGATGGGCGCCCGGGTCGCGGTGGTGTCGACAACCCGACGCATCCACGACCGGGCCGCCGAGCTCGGCGCGGTCGGGTTCGTCGCCGACCTCACCGACGAGGCCGAGGTGGGTGCGCTGCACGACGCCATCGTCGAGCAGCTCGGCGATGTGGACGTCCTGGTCAACAACGCCGGGCTGGCCAGCAAGGCCGACCCGGAGGTGCTGCGCCCGGTGGCGCAGTTGTCGTTGGACGAGTGGCGCGCGGCGATCGACCGCAACCTGACCACGACGTTCCTGTGCTGCCGGGTGTTCGCCCCGCGGATGGCGGAACGCGGCTGGGGACGGATCGTCAACCTGTCGGCGACCGCCGGTCCGGTCAACGCCATGCCCACCGAAGGCGCGTACGCGGCGGCGAAGGCCGGGGTACTGGGGCTCACCCGGGCGCTGGCGATGGAACTGGTCGCCGACGGGGTGACCGTCAACGCGGTGGCGCCCGCATCCATCTACACCGCGGCCTCCACCGTCGCCGAACTCAAGCAGGGTCTGAACACGCCGATGGGGCGGCCGGGCAGGCCGGACGAGGTGGCGGCGGCGATCGCGTTCCTGTGCTCCCCGTCCGCCTCCTACATCACCGGACAGATGATCGTCATCGACGGTGGCAACAGCGTCCGGGAGGCGTACCCGTTCTGACCGTCTCCTTCCGGGCCGACGGCACTCACCACAGAGTGGGCTGGGCGGGCGGCTGGTGCCGGTCGGACCGCCGCCCACCGGCCGGACGGTCGAGCAGGCTCTCCGCGTCGGCGCCGTCGGAGGGTGTGCGGTGCTCACCGCCGTCGTGGGACAGCCCGTGGCGGCGGGCGGCCGAGCGCACCCGCGCGGTCACCTCCCGCTGGTAGTAGCCGGGCGCGTACGCGCCCCGGGCGTACATCCGTCGGTAGAACGGGACGAGGTCGGGGCGGTGCCGCTGCAGCCAGCGCGCGTACCACTCCCGGGAGCCGGGGCGCAGGTGCAGCACGAGCGGGGTGACCGAGGCGGCGCCGGAGGCGGCGATCGCGGCGACCGTGTCGTCGATCGACTCCTCGGTGTCGGTGAGACCGGGCAGCACCGGCGCCATCAGCACCGAGACCGAAAAGCCCGCGTCGGTCAGCGCCCGCACCACGTCCAGCCGGCGGCGCGGGCTCGGGGTGCCCGGCTCCACCAGCCGCCACAGGGTCTCGTCCACGAACCCCACCGAGACCGCGAGCCGCACGTCGGTGACCTCGGCGGCCTGCCGCAGCAGGTCGAGGTCGCGGAGGATCAGGGTGCCCTTGGTGAGGATGGAGAAGGGGTTGGCGAAGTCACGCAGCGCGGCGATGATGCCCGGCATGAGCCGGTAGCGGCCCTCGGCGCGCTGGTAGCAGTCGACGTTGGTGCCCATGGCGATCGGGTCGCCCCGCCAGCCGGGCGCGGCGAGTTCGGCCCGCAGCAGCTCGGGTGCGTTGACCTTGACCACGATCCGGCGGTCGAAGTCCTCGCCGGCGTCCAGGTCGAGGTAGGTGTGGGTGTTGCGGGCGAAGCAGTAGACACAGGCGTGGCTGCACCCGCGGTAGGGGTTGATGGTCCACTCGAATAGCACCCGCGACCGGCTGGGCACCCGGTTGATGATCGACTTCGCTCGGATCTCGTAGAAGGTCATGCCGGCGAAGCCGGGCGTGTCGAAGGTGCGCACCACCGCGTCGGGCAGCGCCAAGGGCAGCGCCTCCCGGTCGGGGCGCCGTGGTTCGGCGAGTAGACCGGACCAGCGCACGGGCCAATCGTACACCTGTGCGGAAGCATCCGGGAGCGGCGCGCCGCCCTACCGGCCGCCGGTGTCACGGAACCGGCCGCCGCTCCCGGCGGGGAGGGGTCCGGCTACCGCTCCTCGTCGTCGAACTCGTCGAGCTGCTGGCGGACCTCGTCCATGTTCAACGCCTTGACCTGGTCGATCAGCATCTCCAGCAGCTCGTCGTTGAGGGCCCCGGGCTGGGCGAACACGATCACCCCGTCCCGGATCGCCATGAGCGTCGGGATGGCCTGGATGCCGAACCGGGCGGCGAGCATCGGCTCGGCGTCGGTGTCGACCTTGGCGTGGACGATCTCCGGGTGCTTCTCCGCCGACCGTTCGAACACCGGCGCGAACTGCCTACACGGCCCGCACCAGTCGGCCCAGAAGTCGACCAGGACGATGCCCTCGCCGGTGGCCACCTCGTCGAAGTCGGCGGACGTCAGATTCACAGTTGCCATGTCGTGCCTCCCGGCTCGGTGGGTCGGTCGACGCCGCGTCGCGCCGTCGTCCGCTGTTCCCATGGACAAGCCGGCACCGCCGGCGGTTATTCCGTGTCTGTTCCCCGCCGCCTGCCGGGTCCTACGCCACGTGCGGACGCCTCCACGGCGGGGAGTCCGGGAGGACAATCGGAGGGTGCGGCCGGTCCTGGTCTACGACGGCGACTGCGGCTTCTGCTCGGCCTGCGCGCGGGCGGTACGCCGGTGGGTGCCGACTTTGGCCGAGGTGGTCCCGTGGCAGCAGGCCGACCTGGCCCGGCTGGGTCTGACCCCGGCCGAGGCGGCGCACGTGCTGTGGTGGGTGGCCGACGACGGGTCGCGGTCGGCCGGCCCGGAGGCGGTGGCGGCGCTGTTGCGCTCCAGCCACCGCGGCTGGCGGGTGGTCGGCCGGGTGCTGGCGTGGCCGCCGGTACGCGCGGTGGCCTGGCCGGTCTACCGGTGGGTCGCCCGCAACCGCCACCGGCTGCCGGGGCGCGGCGATGCCTGCGCGGTCACGGAGGTTCCCGCCCGCCGGAAAATGTGATCCGCGTCTCATTCACGCGATCTGTTGCCGGGTGTCCGGTTGCGTGATAATGAACAACATCCTGAAGTGCGTGGGCGGCGGGTGCTGTAGAGCCTCGCCGCTCACTGCCGTTTCGTGTCTGATTTCTCCTTCGCCGTCACGCTCGCCGACGCGTGGCCGGGCCGCCGCCGCGTCCGGACAGGAGGTGTCGTGATGCCCGCGTCGGACGAGGAGGCGGCCGGGCGCAGCGACCGCGACCTCGACAAGGCCGGGTCGAGGGACGGCGGCGGACGCGACGAGGCCGAGGTCGACGAGGCCGTGCGTGACGTGGGGGTCGGCCCGTGGCAGGGCCCGTGGCCCGACGACCCCCGCTACGACCCGGAGCTGCTCGCCCACGGCGACCGCCGCAACGTGGTCGACCGCTACCGGTACTGGCGGCGGGAGGCGATCGTCGCCGACCTCGACCGGCGGCGGCACGACTTCCACGTCGCGATCGAGAACTGGCAGCACGACTTCAACATCGGCACGGTGGTGCGCAACGCCAACGCGTTCCTCGCCAAGGAGGTGCACATCATCG
>CAZSNW010000165.1:0-6262 GCA_964608245.1 uncultured Micromonosporaceae bacterium | reverse complement strand
ATCACGACCACCCTGCCGGGTGGATCGGCGAGGGCAACGTGGTCGTGCGAGCGGTCGGCGACGCCGCCGCCTGCCGCATCGTTGTCAACGGGCAGGTGGTGTCCGAGCAGTCCGGCGGGCCCGTGGCCGTGTGCCGCTACCCCTAGAGGGCGATCACCGACAGCGACCGGTACTCGATGAACAGCGGGTTGTCGTCGCCACCCGGCTCGGTCAGGTAGCACTGCGTCAGGAAGCCAGGATGGATGCATCGTCATCTTTGAACACTCCCGGAAAGGCGGAAGCCCTCAAAGCCGGGAGACTTTGAGGGCTTCCTTCCTGCGGTGATCAGTCGCAGGCGTTTCATTGATGAGAGCGGCTGCGGCGGGATTCGAACCCGCACAACTCCATGCCACGCGGATTACCGACCCGCGTACAGCGGGAGGGGTCTACCATTTGCTCCACGCAGCCGCCCAAGCGGTAGGCCCCGACGTTTGTCGACGCCGGGGCCGTAGACCGGGTCAGAGCCCGATCGCGATCAGCGTGCGGAGGGAGAAGTCCACGTCACCTCCGCCGAACACCTTGCGGTACCGGGCCGAAACCGTGTGCATCCCAGGGTTAAGCCCGGTGATCTCCGCCGCGGCCATCGACCGGCCGTGGAAAAACGACAACTCGTCGATGTCGGCGTACGCGACAATGTAGGCTTCGTCGTCGCTCGCCGGCCGGGTCGTCGCCCCCGAGATCGCAAACGACATCGCGGCCGCTTGGTCCGGCTGGCCGATGGCCGACGACACAACACCCTCGCAGCCGACCAGCACCAGCATCTTGCCCGAGTCGGACACTGGCACGTCCGTCACCTCCGGCCCACCGGACAGGGCCACATAGGTGCTGCTGGAGGTGAGCACGGACGGCGCCGCGGTGGCCGACTTGATCCGGCTGGACAGCACGAACGCGGCCAGGTCCCGGCCAGCCTGGCTGGTCAGCAGCTCCTCCACCAGGTCGTTCACCAGCGCGGAGATCAGCTCCTTGCGCATGAAGATGCCGGCCGGCTGTGTGGTGACCTCGAACACCTTGTCGTTGTCCAGATCCTCGGCGAGCAGCCGGCCGCCCTTGATCCGGATTCCACCGCGTCCGACCGCGGCCGCCTCCAGGCGGCGGGCAGTTTCCAGCCGTGTCACCCGGTCGGTCAGCTCCGCCAGCCGGGCCATCACATCACCGCGTGAGCGTGCCGCGTCCGATGCGCTCACAACTCCTCCTCCGCCTCCGGGTCGCTTTGCGGGTCCAGCAGGATCGGCCGCACCAGGCCACGCTGGGTGTCCAGCGTCCACCCGATCGCCCGGCCGACGCCCTGCACACCGTCAGGGTGGCCGTGGCCTACCAGGTCCCAGCCGATGTCGTCGCCGATCGCCCAGTCCACGTTGAGCCTCGGGTACTGGTCCCAGCGTGCGGACAGCTCCCACACCATCGCGCCACGGCGCACCTCGGCGAGCCGGCGTTGGGCGTGCTCATCCAACGTTGCCGTTTCCACGATCGCGGTGGACGGCTGCCAGTGCAGCTCCACGATGGGCATCCCCGCGTCGAGGGCCGCCTGGTCTATGGCCGGGGCGGAGGCGGGCTGGTCCTCTCCCTCGCCCGGGGCGTATGCGACCAGGTAGTTGCCGTACCGGCCCGACGTGTGATCCTCCGACAGCTGGTAGGTGGTCTCGGACGCGGAGCGGGTGGCGAACCGGGCTTTGGGCTGGTCGGACGCCTGCCCGATCCTGGGCCGCACCCGCAAGATCTTGGTGACGACCTGCTGGCGGGAGTCTTCCCAGTCCAGGTCTATGGTCCACTCGATCAGACCGGAGTCGGCCAGCTCCCGAAGCGCGTCATAGACGGTCATCCGGTCGGAGACCAGATAGGTGCGGTCGCGGAGGACGCCGGTGGCGGGGGCGTCCACGATCAGGCCGATGCCGGAGCCGACACCGGTGATGTCCCCGGCGTCACCGGCCAGGGCGGCGGCGATCGACGCCACGTCCCGCTGGACGAAGATGTGGTCCCGCACCCGCCGCTCCCGCAGGTAGCCCTCCAGGGTTACGCACGGCAGATGCATCTGCGCGTCGGTGCCACGCACCCGGTTACGCACCCATCCCGCCCAGGACGGCACCTCATTCACCACCAGGACGATCATGGAGCGGATAGGTTGGGTGGCCCGGTCCAACAGTGCCGGGGGGATGTGACCGGGGCCGCCGGTCGGCTGCGGCAGCACCAGGTCCGCCGAACTGTACGAGTTCAGCACCCTGTCCACGCTGGCGGTCACATCCGGCAGCTCGGCGATCTTCCGGCCGCTGACCACGTCACAGCCCAGCCAGGTCACCCGGGTGCGCACCTGCGCCACGGCCACCCGGGGCCGCGGCCCAGGGGAAGGGGAAGGGGCAGGTCCGGCGACCTCGACCGTGTGCGTGTGTGAGCGCCACAGGATGCTGCCGATCCACCCGGCGAGGGTGATGTCGATGCTGTCGCCCTTGTCGGCGACGGTGATGGTGCCGTACTGGTTACGGCCGGGCCGGTCCGGGCCGGTGTCGAACCGGTCCACCGGCGATGAGGGGAAGCTGGTGTCCATCGACGCGGCCTGCAACACGGGGAACCCGCCCCAGGTGTTGTTGCCGCCGGTGTCCAATCCCAGGGCGTGCCTGTCACCATAGACGAGGACCATCCGGTCCAACCAGCCGTGCTGCTCGAACAGAGCGACCAGCTCGTCACGCTCACGGGAGAACGCTGCCCAGGAGTCGCTGGAGACGCCCATCCACTGCCGGGGCATCAGCCACACCAGCGCCGCAGCCGGCGTGGTCCGGAGGAACATCTCCAGCCGGGCTTTCTGCGCCGCGCCCATCATCGACTTACCGGGCCCGTCCGGGGCGTTGTTCGGATCGGCGTCCGCGCGCAGATCGGACAGGATGAACCCGACGCGGCCGATCTGCCAGTACTGGTCCACCGGCGTGTCGGCACCGGCCAGCGGATAGTGCGGCACCATCTGCCGGTACACCTGGAGATGGTTTCCTCGGCCGGGGATCGTGCCGTCGGAGTCGTTGGGTCCCCAGTCGTGGTCGTCGTACACGTACTGGGTAGGCACCTGCGTTTGCAACGCCAGCTGGCGCGGCTGGCGGGAGTTGTCCACATACAGCTTCTGGTAGTTCGCGACGCTGCCTCCGCCGCTGATGCCGTGCAACCCAGAGCCGAGGTCGTAGTACCCGCGGTCGCCGAGATGCACGAACATCAGCGGGTTCCGGGCGCGGATCGTGTCGAACACCTCGGCGTTGCTCACCCGGTCCGGGGCCAGTTCGTCGCCCAGCACCCCAGGGAAGTCGCCGCCAGCGCCCGCGCACGACGCCGCCACGATCTCGAAGCTGGCTTGCGTGCCAGGCGTCGGCAGCGTGCGGAACCTGCCCGTCAGGTTGGTGTCAACTGTGCCGTTGTCGGCGATCTGCCACCAGTACTGGGTGTCCGGCGCCAGCCCACCCGCAGGTAGTTTCACCACCTTGTCGGCGTCCACGGTCACCGGCGGGAACTCCACCGGATCGGTCATCGCGGCGTTGTCGGCGACCAGCAGGTTGGCCTGCGGCCCGTTCTCCACCTCGGCGGAGATGACCGCGCCGGAGTCTGTGGGAGCGCCCACCCACGCCCACACCACACCCATCGGACAGCCTCAGTAGACGGTGACGATCACGACACCGTCGGCGCCGTTACCGCCGGACCGGTTCGTTGTGCCGCCGCTGTTGGCCCGGTTGTGCCCGCCTGAACCGCCGCCGCCGTACTGCGCGCCGGACAAGCCGTTGGCGCCCTGCGTACTGCCGCCGGAGCGAGTGACTCCGCTCAGGTGGCTGTTCCCGCCCGCGCCCACGGCGAACACCTCACCGCCGGCGCGGAACCCGTTCGTGCCATCGCCGCCGTCGGCGTTGACATCCCCACCCGAACCGCTGCCACCGAACCCGCCGGCGGCGAAGCTGGACGCGGTCGACGCGGCGCTGCCGGCACCACCACTGCCGCCGGTGGCCGAACAGTGCGACCCGAACGAGGACGTGCCGCCGTTGGAGCCGTTGTTGTCCCCCGCCGCCCCACCGGCCCCGCCTACGCCGACGGTGACGGTCTCCGACCCGGCCAGGTCGGCGAAGGCGATCGCCTTACGCGCGTACCCACCGCCGCCGCCACCCCCGGCGGCGGCGGCGGTGGTCGACCCGTTGCTGGCCGCCGCACCGCCGCCGCCGCCACCGCCGCCGACGACCTCGACCACCACCTTGTGCCCCCACGGGTAGTCGCCCTTCACGAAGCTGTCCGAGGTGGTGAACACCACCACCTCGGGTGCGTTCGGGGACGCGGCTGGCACCCACGACCCGGACGTGCGCCGTTGCAGCGCCTTGTCCCGGTCGGCGTAGACGCCCTCCCGCACCCCGTCCGTGGGCAGGGCCTCACCGTCGCGCACCGGCAGGATGCCACCCGACGCGACCGCCATGTCCCCTTGCGTGTCGACCGACGGCCCCGGCGACCCGCCGGCCGGCACCAGGATCGTGCCCAGCCGCAGCGAGTTGGCGGTCAGCGCTGGCGCACTCGGGGTGCTCGCCGGTGTGCCCGCGACGTATACGACCCGGGCACGTTTCTGGCCGCTCGCGTCCTCGTCGTCGTCCTGCACCTGCAGGTCGAGGGCGTCAATGCGCGGGTTGGAGCCGTCGGCCGGGTCGAGGCTGCCGGACTCCTCCGCGTGCCACACCAGGTAGGCGCCCCCGGCCGCGTTGACCACCGCCGTCAGGTCGTGCGCTGTCCACGTCGTCCCCGCGACGGAGATCGGGTCGGTGTCATGCGGGCGCACCCCGGCCCGGCCGCCGAACTCCGACGCCGCGCCCGGGTACAACAGCACGGCCAAACCCCGCCGCAGGTCCTGCGCGGTGTACTGCGGGCCCCACACGTACACGTCCGCCCCGCCCGTGGAGGACAGGGTGACCACCGGCCCGGCGGGCGTCAACGCCAGCGTGAACGTGTCCGTGTCCGAGTCGCGGACGTAGTACACCGCGTTCTCGGTGAACGCGGCCGCGGCCCCGCCGGTCAGGCTGTCCAGCACCACCGTGTCCCCGTCACCCAGCCCGTGGCTGTTCAGGGTGACCGTGCCGTCGGTGGCGATCGTGGCCGTGCCGACCGCCGTCCCGGCCTTACCCGCGTTGATCCACAGTGGGTCGCCCACGTCTGCCTCCTACCACCACGCCGAACGGAACTGGACTGTCACCTGCGCGGCCGGCTGGAACGACTCAGCGAAGAACCTGAGCGTCGACGTTCCCGGCGGCAGCGGATGCTGCTCCCAACCCCACACCGACCGGCCGAACTGGTTCGACTGCGGGAGACCGTTCAGCAGCGCCGTGCGGGCCACCGTGTCGACCTGCAACCACTGCCCGCCAGCCACATCCACCTCAAACAGCAGCGCGCTCGTGGACCCGTCAGGGGTTTGCAACACCAGCCGGGGCTGGTCCACCGGCCCGTCGATCCGCAGCGTCATCCCCGTGCTCGTGGTGCCCGCGTTGACCAGGTCCATCACCCCACCGGCCAGGGTGCCGCCGATCCACACCGGCACCGTGAACGGCACCGTCAGCCCGCCGGCAAACTGGGTCAGCCCTAGCGGCCCGATTTCGTTCAGCATGCCGGAGTAGATCCGGGGGTCTTGGCACACCATCGCGCACCGGGTGACCGCCTTGCCCACCGAGATCAGGTCGGTGGTCGGCTGCACCATTCGCGGCCGGCCGAACATGACCCACTCGCCGCCGCCCATGCGCCACCGCAGCTCGACCTGCTCGGTCACGTCGCCGATCGGCCGGAACGCCGCCGCCAGCGCCTGCTGCGCCGCGAGCCACGACGACAGGTCGCGATCCTGGCCGGTCACCATCAGCGGGATCGGCACCACAGCCTCGTCGGCCCACTCCGCCCCCGACCACGTGCCGTGGTTCCACGCCCGCGGCCCGGTCTGCGTCGCCCGCACCGTGCGGGACCACGGGTCGAACCCTGGCAGGATCTTGTACGGGGTGCCCGGCCCCATCACCAGGTCCCGCACCTGCACCTGGCAGTCCTGCAGCGCCATCACACCGCCCCCTGCCACGCGAGCTCCTGCTCGATCTGCCGCAACGAGAACCGGTCCGACCACGCCTGCACGTTCAGGTTCTCCACCCGCACCCCGGTCGCGCCGTCTCCACCGCGTGCCATTGGCGGAGCGAACCCGACCGGGGCGCTGACCGCGTGGCGGCTCTGCCCGGCCAGGACCGCGGCACGC
>CAZSNW010000164.1:5863-6286 GCA_964608245.1 uncultured Micromonosporaceae bacterium | reverse complement strand
CAAGAACGACGCGGAGGAGGCGGCGATCATCGCCGAGGCCGGCACCTACGGCCGGGTCACCGTCTCCACCCAGATGGCCGGCCGGGGCGTCGACATCCGGCTGGGCGGCAGCGACCAGGCCGACCGGGAGCGGATCGCCTCCCTCGGCGGGCTGTTGGTCATCGGGTGCGGGCGCAACCACAGCCGGCGGGTGGACGACCAGCTGCGCGGCCGCGCCGGCCGGCAGGGCGACCCGGGCGGCTCGGTCTTCTTCGTCAGCCTCGAGGACGACCTGGTGACCCGGCACGCGGCGGACCTGGTGCCGCCGTCCCCGCGTACCCACGCCGACGGCCTGGTGGCCGACGAGGACGCGGCGTGGGTGGTGGAGCACGCGCAGCGGGTGGCCGAGGGCGTCAACTTCGAACTGCACCGCAACACCTGGCG
>CAZSNW010000164.1:0-5853 GCA_964608245.1 uncultured Micromonosporaceae bacterium | reverse complement strand
TGGCGCTACCACGTGCTCATGGAGCAGCAGCGACGGGACCTCGCGGTATGGCGGGAGGAGCTGCTCACCACCGACGCGGCGGCCCGGATGGTGCGGGAGAAGCTGCCGGAGGTGGCCGAGGAGGCCGACCCGGAGCAGCTGGTGCGGGTGGCCCGCGCGGTCGCGCTGTACCACCTGGACCGGGCCTGGGCGGAGCACCTGGCGTTCCTGGCCGAGGTGCGCGAGGGGGTGCACCTGCGGGTGCTGGGCCGACTGGACCCGCTGGACGAGTTCCACCGGGCGGCGGTCCCGGCCTACCAGGAGCTGCGCCGCACGGTGGAGGAGCGGTTCGTGGAGACCATGTCGACCACCACCGTCTCGGCCGACTGGAAGCCGCAGGACGCCCAGCTGCTGCGCCCGTCGGCGACCTGGACCTACCTGGTGACCGACAACCCGTTCGGCTCGGAGCTGGAGCGGCTGGTCACCTCGGTGTCCCGGCGCCTGCGCTGACCCGGCGCCGGCGTACCGCGGCCGGTCAGGACCACCCGGTACGCGGCAGCGGCGGGTCGAGCAGGGTGGCCGGCCCGGCCCGGTACAGGGGCTCGGACCCGTCGGGCCCGTCCACGCTGCGCCCGGTGGGCTCGACGAACCCGGGGATCGCCGTGACCCGCCGGCGGAAGGCGTGGTCGTCCAGTGTCCGTCCCCACACCGCCTCGTACACGCGCCGCAGCCGGGTGAGGGTGAACTCGGGCGGGCACAGGGCGGTCGCCAGTGGGCTGTGCTCGAGCGCGCCGCGGACGTGGGCGAGCGCGTCGGCGATGATCCGGTGGTGGTCGAAGGCGAGTCGGTCGGTCGCGTCGGGCCGCTCCCACTCCGCCACCGGCCACCACCGCGCCGCGGCCGCGTCGTCGCCGGCCACCGGTGCCGGCGGGTCGGGTAGCAGGGCGAGGTACGCGACGCTGACCACCCGGCCGCGCGGGTCCCGGCCCGGCGCGCCGTAGGCGCAAAGCTGCGCCAGGTGCCCGGCGGGCCGGTGCAGCCCGGTCTCCTCGGCGAGTTCCCGCACCGCGGCGTCGACCAGGTCCTCGTCGGGCTCGACGAACCCGCCCGGCAGCGCCCACCGGCCGGCGAACGGCTCCCCGCCGCGGCGGATGAGCAGGATCTGCAGGCCGCCGTCGGCGAGCGCGAGCATCACGAGATCCACCGCGACCGGGTACGCGGGCGGCGCCCCGTGCGCCGTCATGACGCCGTGTCCCGGCCGCGCGCGGTCGCCAGCGCCTCGGTGGCCTCCCGGTACGCGCGCATCACCGCCGCCGCGGGCGCGAGCACGTACCGGTGTCCGGCCTCGGCGAGCGCGGCACGCAACGGACCCTCCGCCCGGGCCGCGGCCAGGCGGGCCGACCACGCCGCCAACGGGCGCACCAGCAGGGTGGTGAGCACGCCGGCGAGCACACCGCCGGCGAGCAGCGCGAGCGGCAGCGCCACCGGCCCCACCCGGGGCGGGGAACCGCTCGCGCCGAGCGCCACCGCGACGCCCTCCACCAGCAGCCAGCCGGCCCCGAGCAGCGCGGCCGCGGTCGTCACCCACTGCCACGTCGCCACCGCGCGCCACCAGCCGGCCGGCTGCAGCGTGCGCCGGCGGGCGGCGGACAGGGCGTCGGTGAGCGCCTCCGGCAGCTCGGACACGTGGGAGCGGGCGGCGGTCGCCACCGCCTCGGCCCACGGGGCCGGCAGGCCGGCGGTGGCCGGCCCGGCGACCGGGCGTACCGCGAGCTCCACCGCCGCCCGGGAGACGGGCGCGCCGACCCCCGCGACCGGCGCCGGGTCGTCGGCCGACCACAGCGGGTCCGGGCGCAGCCGGCGCAGCCAGCGCTCGGGTGGCCAGCGCATGGCCGCCACCGCCGACCACCGGTGCTCCTCCTGCCAGGTCTCCAGCGCCGCGGGCAGACCCGCCGCCTCGGCCAACCCCTCGGCCAGCGGCCCAGCGGCTTGCTCCAGCGGGTCGTCGGACGGCGGCGTGCCGATCAGGTCCGAGAGGTCCTCGGCGGTCACCTCCAGGTCGGCCGACAGCCGCCGGATCACCGAGGCCCGGCTCGCCAGCCTGCGCGCCAGCCACCGGCGGAGTTCCCCGGCGCCGGGCGGGTCGACCACCGCGGAGGTGGTGACGATCGAGACGTCGGCCAGCCCGCCCTCGTCGAGCAGCCGCCGCAGATCGGAGCGGACCCGCTCCAGGTCGGTCGGGGAGAGCCGGTCGGCCTGGTTGAGCGCCACCACGGTGACCTCGTGGTGACGCCGGAACCGGGCCAGGTGGCGGTCGTGGAGCAGCTGGTCGGCGTACTTCTGCGGGTCGACCACCCACACGACCATGTCGACCTGCTCCAGCAGCCGGTTGACCTGGGCGCCGTGCTCCCGGGCGAGCGAGTCGAAGTCGGGCAGGTCGAGCAGCACCAGCCCGGCCAGGTCGCGGCCGGGCGCCTCGGCCGGGGTGAACCGCAGCGCCGGGGTGACCGCCAGCCAGTCGAGCATGCGGGTGACCTGACCGGCGGGTCCGAACACGCACGCGTGCGCGTCACCCGTGGTGGGGCGGCGCACCCCGACCGGTGACAGGGGCTTGCCGGCGAGCGTGTTGAACAGGCTGGACTTGCCACCGCCGGTGGCCCCGGCCAGCGCCACCACGGTGTGGTCGCGCGACAGCTCCAACCGCTGGTTGGCGCGCTCCACCAGCTCCCGCGCCAGGTTGAGCCGCTCGGCCGGCAGGTACGGTGCGGCGTGCTGGACGAACCGGTCCAGGGCGGCGAGCCGGTCGGCCAGGCTCGCGTCGGTGGGCACGGCGATGTCCCGGACAGGGACGAACCGGGTCGTCACCGGCCCGCCTCCGCAGCCTCGGCGGGTACCCGGGTACCGACCGCGCCGTCGACGTCCGGCGACGGACGCGGGACGGCGCGCTTCCGCGTGCCGGCGCCGTCGGCCCGGTCCCCGGTGTCGCCGGCGGGTGCGCCGCGGTCGGCTGGCGCGGCCGGCTGCCCGTCGTCGGCGGCAGCCTGGTCGGGTTCGCGCAGGCCGCACAGGTCGGCGGCGGTCCGGGCCCGCTCCAGCGCGGCGGCCGCCTCACGCAGGCGGTCGGCCGCCCCGGCCGGGGGCGTCACCTCCGCCAGCCGCTGGAGGAACCGTGAGGCCTCGGTGTCCAGCAAGGTGCCGATCCGTTCCATCAACGATTCGCGGGCGTCCTCGACCAGGTCGGACAACGGTGGTACGTCCAGCAGCGACGGTACCGCGGCGAGCAGGCCCGGCTCGGTGGCACCACGCACCGGGTCGGGTCTCGGGCCGGTGGCCACCGCCCCGACCGCCACCAGGGCCGTCACCGCGACCGGGTCGCGAGCCAGGCGGGCGGAGGCGGGCCTGCGCCGGCGGCGCCGCTCGGGCAGGTCACCGGCCTGGTCGTTGACGGCCGGGTCGTCGGCCGCCGGATCCCGTAGCAGCTTGCGCACCCGGTCCCGCAGGTCCAGCCGCCACTGCCGGAGCGCCCGGGTGACCTGGTCCTCCACGCCGCCGAGCCGCTGCACCGTGGTGGCGGGGACCGCGAGCTCCGCGTGGACCTGCGGGGAGAACAGGGACGCCGTCTCGGTGTGGGCGAGCCAGACGCGGTGGGCGCGTTCGGTGCCCTCCACCACGGCCGCGCGGACCACCGCGGCCAGGCCGGCCTCCAGCGCGGTGAGCAGCTGGTGTCCGGCGGGTGGGCGGTCGGAGGTGAAGGTACGCCACCAGCGCCGCAGCCGGGTGAACGGTGAGCCGCGCAGCCACGGCCGGTCGGCGGCGAACACCACCCAGCGGGCCCGGACCTCACCGGTCACCACCGCGCCGTTGTCGATGGCGCGCTCGGCGGCGGCCCGGCCGGTGCCGAAGGCGATGCCGACGTGCTCGGCCAGCCGTTCGGCGGCGGTGGTCTGCGCGTCGAGGTGGTCGGCGAGGCGCTCCACCACCGGCGGGAAGGTGGCGATGGTGCCGTCGAGGGTCTGCCGGACCACCCGGGACCGCGCGGCGGCGTCCCCGGCCAGCCCGTCGAACCACTGGCGCAGCGGGGCCACGTCGCGCTCGGGCAGCAGCCCGTGGCCGTCGACCGCGGTCTCCGGCAGCACGAACACCGGCACCCCGACCAGGTCGTGGCCGCGCAGCAGCTGGTCGAGGTGTCTGGTGATCTCGTCGATCCGGTCGCGCGGACACCGGTTGAGGACCAGCGCGACCGCCACCGCCCGGTCCCGGGCGGTACGCAACAGTTCCCACCCGACCGCGTCGGCGTACCGGGTGGCGGTGGTGACGAACAGCCACAGGTCGGCGGCGCCCAGCAGTCGCACCGCGGTGTCGCGGTTCTGGGTCACGACCGAGTCGATGTCCGGGGTGTCGAGGAACGCGCAGCCGGCGGTGAGGCCGGGCGCGGAGACCAGGCGGAGCAGGTCGGGATCCTGGGCGTTCGTTCCGCTCGTGCGACGCAGGCCGGGCAGCAGGTCGCCGCCGCGGAACCAGGCGGCGTCGGACGGGTCGCACACCAGCACCGGGGTCCGGGTGGTGGGGCGCAGCACCCCGGCCGGGGTGGCCGGCGCCCGGATCAAGCTGTTGACCAGGGTGGACTTGCCGGCACCGCTGGGGCCGCCGACCCCGACGAGCATCGGGGCATCGAGCCGCGACAGCCTCGGCAGGGCGTAGTCGTCGATCCGGGTCAGCAGAGTACGCGCGTCGGTGCGCTCCGCCTCGGCGGCTGACGCGGCGTGACCCCGTTCCCACTCACCGACCGCCTCGCGGAGCTCACGCAGGGCTCCGACGAGGTCGTCGAGGGGATCACCCGGGCGAGTCACGGCATAAGACTGCCCGATGCGTCCCAGTCTTTACAAGCGCCGGACGGGGCCTGCGTCGCCTCCACTCAACCCCGCCGGTGGCGCGGACCGGCCCTGTGGCAATATTGAGCCGAGTACACTCAACTTCAGGGCTACTCAGCTTCGGTCAACGGTCAACACCGGCGGCCTGCCGCCAGTCTCGGGAGGAAGAACGAACATGGCTCGTGCGGTCGGGATCGACCTCGGTACGACGAACTCGGTCGTCGCCGTGCTGGAGGGGGGCGAGCCGACGGTCATCGCCAACGCCGAGGGCTCGCGTACCACCCCGTCGATCGTCGCCTTCGCCAAGAACAACGAGATCCTCGTCGGCGAGGTGGCCAAGCGCCAGGCGGTGACCAACCCTGACCGGACCGTGCGGTCGGTCAAGCGGCACATGGGCACCAAGTGGACGATCGACATCGACGGCAAGAAGTACACCCCGCAGGAGATCTCGGCGCGGGTGCTCATGAAGCTCAAGCGCGACGCCGAGGCGTACCTGGGCGAGACGATCACCGACGCGGTGATCACCGTCCCGGCGTACTTCAGCGACGCGCAGCGGCAGGCCACCAAGGAGGCCGGGGAGATCGCCGGGCTCAACGTCCTGCGGATCATCAACGAGCCGACCGCCGCCGCGCTGGCGTACGGGCTGGACAAGGGCTCCAAGGAGCAGACCGTCCTGGTCTTCGACCTCGGCGGCGGCACCTTCGACGTGTCGCTGCTGGACATCGGTGAGGGCGTCATCGAGGTGCGCGCCACCAGCGGTGACAACAACCTCGGTGGTGACGACTGGGACCAGCGGATCGTCGACCACCTGATCAAGACCTTCCGGGGGCAGCACGGCATCGACCTGTCCAACGACAAGATGGCGATGCAGCGGCTGCGCGAGGCGGCCGAGAAGGCCAAGATCGAGCTGTCGTCGACCACCACGTCGACGATCAACCTGCCCTACATCCCCGCCGGTCCCGACGGACCGCTGCACATGGACATCACGCTGACCCGGGCGGAG
>CAZSNW010000163.1:0-6306 GCA_964608245.1 uncultured Micromonosporaceae bacterium | reverse complement strand
CTCCGGCTCGCGCACCCTCAAGGACGCGATCAACGAGGCGCTGCGCGACTGGGTGAGCACGGTGGACACCACCCACTACCTGCTCGGCTCGGCCACCGGGCCGCACCCGTTCCCGGTGCTGGTGCGCGACCTGGTACGCGGGATCGGGGTGGAGGCGCGCGCCCAGTGCCTGGACCTGACCGGGGCGCTGCCGGACGCGGTCGCCGCCTGCGTGGGCGGCGGGTCGAACGCCATCGGCAGCTTCCACGCCTTCCTCCACGACCCGGGCGTGCGGCTGTACGGGTTCGAAGCCGGTGGGCAGGGGATCGCCACCGGCCGGCACGCGGCGAGCCTGTCCGGCGGGGCGGTGGGGGTGCTGCACGGGGCGCGCACCTACCTGCTGCAGGACGACGACGGTCAGACGGTCGAGTCCCACTCGGTCTCCGCCGGCCTGGACTACCCGGCGGTCGGGCCGGAGCACGCCTGGCTGCACGAGACCGGCCGGGCGGTGTACCAGCCGGTGACCGACGACGAGGCGATGGCCGCCATGGCGCTGCTGTGCCGCACCGAGGGCATCATCTGCGCGATCGAGAGCGCCCACGCGCTGGCCGGGGCGCTGCGGGTCGCCCCGGCGCTCGCCGCCGAGCTCGGGCGCGAGCCGACCATCGTCGTCACCCTCTCCGGCCGGGGTGACAAGGACATGGAGACCGCCAGCCGCTGGTTCGGCCTGGTCGACGACGCACGGGGCGGGTCCGGACGGGCGGCGGCGCACGGCGCCGGCGGGGCCGACGGGGGCCGGGCATGAGCGTGGCGGAGGTGTTCGCCCGTGTCCGCGCCGAGCAGCGGGCGGCCCTGGTCGGCTACCTGCCGGCCGGGTTCCCCACGGTGGCCGGCGGGCTGGCGGCGATGCGCACCATGGTCGAGGCCGGGGTCGACCTGGTCGAGGTGGGCCTGCCGTACTCGGACCCGGTCATGGACGGCCCGGTGATCCAGCGCGCGGCCGCCGCGGCGCTGGCGGCCGGGGTGCGCACCCGCGACGTGCTGCACACCGTGGAGCAGGTGGCGGCCACCGGCGCCGCGGTGGTGGTGATGTCCTACTGGAACCCGGTGGAGCGGTACGGGGTGGACCGGTTCGCCCGGGATCTGGCCGCCGCCGGCGGCGCCGGAATGATCACCCCGGACCTGATCCCGGACGAGGCCGAGGAGTGGCTGGCCGCCTCCGACGCGTACGGCCTGGACCGCGTCTTCCTGGTCTCGCCGTCGTCCACCGACGCACGGATCGCCACGACCGTGGCGGCCTGCCGCGGCTTCGTCTACGCCACCGCGGTCATGGGGGTGACCGGCGCCCGGGACCGGCCGTCGGAGGCGGCGCCGGCGCTGGTGGCCCGGGTCCGCGCCACCGGCACCGCGCTGCCGGTGGGCGTGGGCCTGGGGGTCCGCGACGGGCGGCAGGCCGCGGTGGTCGCCGGGTACGCCGACGCGGTGATCGTCGGCAGCGCCCTGGTCGACCGGCTGCTGTCGGCGCCGGACCTCGGTACCGGCCTCGTGGCCCTGCGGACGCTCGCGGAGGACCTCGCCGCCGGGGTACGCACGGCGGCGGCCCGGCCAGACTGACCGCCTCCGGTCACCGGCTGCATCCGGTCACCAGGCGCATCCGGCCGCTTCCCCGGCGTGACCAGCGGATCGGCGTCCCCACGGCGTGGCCGGTTCACGGTAGCGTTAGCAGCCGTGACACTCGCCGCCATCCCCAGCCCCACCGTCGCCGTGTGGCAGCTCGGTCCGGTGCCGGTGCGGGCGTACGCGTTGTGCATCGTCGCCGGCATCGTCCTCGCCTGCGTCGTCACCGAGGCCCGGCTGCGCAGCCGCGGCGCCCCCCGCTACGCGGTGCTCGACCTCGCCCTGTGGGCGGTGCCGTTCGGCATCGTCGGTGCCCGCGTCTACCACGTGGTCACCTCGCCCAGTCAGTACTTCGGCGAGGGCGGCGACCCGATCCGGGCGCTCTACATCTGGGAAGGTGGCCTCGGCATCTGGGGCGCGATCGCGTTCGGCGCCCTCGGCGTGTGGCTGTGCTGCCGCTACCAGCTGAAGCTGCCCCTGCGGGTGGTGGCCGACGCGGCCGCGGTGGGCATCCCGCTGGCCCAGGCGGTCGGGCGGCTGGGCAACTGGTTCAACAACGAGCTGTACGGGGCGCGGGCCGACAACCTGCCGTGGGGCCTGCGGATCCACCAGATGCAGGACGGCCGGGCCGTCCTCGGCCCCGACGGCCAACCGCTGCAGCTCGAAGGGCTGTACCACCCGACGTTCCTGTACGAGCTGCTGTGGAACGTGGCGGTGGCGGTCCTCGTGTGGCGGCTCGGCGCCCGCCTGCGGCTGGGCGCCGGCCGGCAGTTCGCACTGTACGTCGCCGGCTACACCGCCGGGCGGTTCTGGATCGAGATGCTGCGCATCGACGGCGAGGCCGAGGGGACGACCCTCATGGTGCTCGGCACCCGGCTGAACGTGTGGGTGGCGGCGGTGGTGTTCCTGGCCGCGGTGCTCTACCTGTGGCGGGTGCGCGGTGGGCCGGAGTACCTGCTGCCGGTGACCGCCGCCGGCGGCGCCCCGACCGGTGACGGTGCCGCGCCCGCCGGCTACCGGGTGGTGACCGAGGCCGAGTACCGGGCCGCGCTCGCCGGCCAGTCGGCGCCGGAGGCCACCGGTGGCGGTGACGCCGAGGCGCGGACCGAGGCCGACGGGGGCGGCGGCACCGACCCCGACGGTGGCGGTGACGCCGACGGCGACGGCGGTGACGCGGACGACGGCACCACCGGGGCGCAGGGGGCCCCGGCCGCGGAGGCGGCCACCGAGCGGACCGGCCGCGCCGACGACTGACCGCGATGACCACGGCGGTACGCACCGCGATCGTGGTCGGTGGCGGGACCGGCGGCATGGCGGTGGCCGGCGGCCTGTCCCGCGCCGGCTGGCAGGTGATGCTCCTGGAGGCCGCCGACCGGCTGCGCCCCGGCCCGGCCGCGGTCCTCGTGTGGCCGGGAGCGGTGCACGCGCTGCGGACCCTCGGGGTCGACGACGCGCTGGCCCGCGCCAGCCGGGTGCCCGACCCCGGGGTGCGCACCGCCGACGGCCGGTGGCTGGCGCCACCGGACCCGACCGCACCGGCGGCCCTGCTGGTCCACGCCGAGGACCTGCACGACACGCTGGTGGCCGGGCTCGGCGACTACGTGGACCTGCGGACCGGGGTGCGGGCGGTGCCCGCACCGGGTCCGGGGCCCGCGGTCACCGACGGCCGCCACACCTGGGCCGCCGACCTGGTGGTCGCCGCCGACGGGACGGCGAGCACGCTCCGGTCGGCGCTGGCCCCGGGTGGCACGGTCACCGCCGGCGGGGGGACCGTGTGGCGGGCGGTGGTGCCCTGGTACCGGGAGGGCAGGCCGCTGCTCGACTCCACCGAACCGCTGCTGTTCACCGGTGGCGGGCACCGGTTCTTCGCCGCCTCTCTGACCGCCTCCGGCTCCGACCGCACCAGCGTCTACTGGACGCTGACCGGACCGGGCGCGCCCCGGCCCGAACCGCCCGCCACCCGGCTCGAGCTGCTGCGGCGGTGGCTCGCCGGGTGGCCGGCGGCGGTGTCCGCGCTGCTGTCGGCCACCGAGCCCGAGGACGTCACCCAGCACGAGCTGCGGGCTCTGCAGCCGGTGCCGCGGCGGCTGGCGTACCGGGTCGGTGACGGGGCGGTGGTGCTGCTCGGGGACGCCGCCCACACCTTCCCCGACCACCTGGGCGTGGGCGGCTGCCTGGCGCTGGAGGACGCCGCCACCCTGGTGACCGCGGTGGCCGACGCGCGGCCGGGGCCGGCGCTGCACCGGGCGGTGGCCCACTACGACCGGCAGCGACGCGCCCGTGTTGCGAGGGTGCGCACGTGGGCCGGGCGGCCACTGCCGGGCGGTGTCGCCGGCCGGCTGCCCGCGCTGGTGTCCCGCCACCACCGTCGGGCGTGGGCAGCCGCCGCCGAGCCGCTGGCCATGGCGTCTCCCACAATCTGACACCCGGCGGGGACGGCACGGGCCGTCCACGTCGCCGTTCACGTACACTCGCCTCGCACCCGCCGACCAGGGCCGACGACGTCCCTGCCCAAATCCCCCAGCGACGTCAGGAGGCCCCGTGGCAGAGCGGATCGTGCGGCCGGGCCTGTACGACCCCGGACCCGGACAGGACGCCTGTGGTGTGGCGTTCCTCGCCGACCTGCACGGTCGGCGCGACCACCGGATGGTGTCGCTGGCGCTGGAGGCGCTGCGCCGGATGGACCACCGGGGCGCGCGTACCGAACCGGACGTCGGAGACGGCGCCGGGATCATGCTCCAGATCCCCGACGCGTTCTACCGGCGGGTGACCGGGGCCGCCCTGCCGCCGCCCGGCGGGTACGCCACCGGCCTGCTGTTCCTGCCGACCGACCCCGACGCGGCCGAGCGGGCGCTGCGCGTGTTCGACCGGCACGTGGCCGCCGAGGGGGCGCAGGTGCTGGCCTGGCGGAAGGTGCCCACCGACGACACCGGGCTCGGCGCCAGGGCCCGCGACAGCCAGCCGCGGATCCGGCAGGTGTTCCTCGCCGCGCGCGACGGTCGCACGGGGATGGACCTGGAGCGGCTGGTCTGGGGCCTGCGGCGGCTGGTGGAGCGGGAGACCCGGGAGCGCGGGATCCACGCGTACTTTTCGTCGCTGTCGACCCGCACCGTGGTCTACAAGGGCATGCTCACCCCGGCGCAGCTGGCCACCTACTACCCGGACCTGTCCGAGCCGGACGTGATCTCCGCGCTGGCGGTGGTCCACTCGCGCTTCTCCACCGACACCCTGCCGTCGTGGTCCCGGGCCCACCCGTACCGGCTGATCGCCCACAACGGTTCGTTCACCACCATCCGCGGCAACGTCAACTGGATGACCGCCCGGGAGGCGGCGCTCGCCAGCCCGCTGCTGCCGGAGGACCTGCGGCGGCTGCTGCCGGTGTGCAACCCGGAGGGCTCGGACACCGCGAGCTTCGACGAGGTGCTGGAGCTGCTGAACCTGGCCGGCCGCAGCCTGCCGCACGCGCTGCTGATGATGATGCCGCCGGCCTGGGAGAACGACCCCGACCTGGACCCGGACGTCCGCGCGTTCCACCAGTTCCACGCCTGCCTCATGGAGCCGTGGGACGGCCCGGCCAACGTCGTGTTCTCCGACGGCACCCTGGTCGGGGCGATCGTGGACCGCAAGGGGCTGCGGTCGGCCCGCTGGTGGCGTACCCGCGACGGCATGGTGGTGCTGGCCAGCGAGACCGGGGTGGTGGACGCCGACCCGGCCGACGTGGTCGCCCGGGGGCGGCTGGAGCCGGGGCGGATGCTGGTGGTCGACACCGCCGCCGGTCGCGTCCTCACCGACCGGGAGATCCGGAAGGAGCTGGCCACCGCCCACCCGTACCGCGAGTGGGTCGCCGACGGGCTGGTGGAGCTGTCGGCCGTGCCGCCGCGGCCACGCGAGAAGCACCGGGAGGAGCCGCTGCGGCGGCGGCAGGCGGTCTTCGGCTGGACCGAGGAGGAGCTGAAGCTGGTGGTCGCGCCGATGGCGCGCACCGGCGCCGAGCCGGTGGGGTCGATGGGCACCGACACCCCGGTCTCCCCGCTGTCCCAGCGACCCCGGCTGCTGTACGACTACTTCCACCAGCTGTTTGCCCAGGTGACCAATCCGCCGCTGGACGCCATCCGGGAGAAGCTCACCACCAGCATGACCAGCCTGGTCGGCCCGGAGGGCAACCTTCTTGCGCCCGGACCGGACAGCTGCCGGCAGGTGGTGCTGCCGCGGCCGGTGATCGACACCGACGAGCTGGCGCGCCTGCTCGGCGCCGGCGGCGACCGGCCGGAGTTCACCGCGATGCGGGTGGCCGGCCTCTACCCGGTGCGGGAGGGCGCCAAGGGCCTGCGCGCCCGGCTGGTGGAGATCTGCCGCCAGGTCTCGGAGGCCATCGAGGACGGGGTACGCGTCCTGGTGCTCTCCGACCGCGGCGTCACCGCCGACCTTGCTCCCATCCCGTCGCTGCTACTGGTCGCCGCGGTGCACCAGCACCTGCTCGCCGAGCAGACCCGCACCCGGGTGGCGCTGGTGGTGGAGTCCGGCGACTGCCGGGAGGTGCACCACCTGGCCTGCCTGGTCGGCTACGGCGCTGCCGCGGTCAACCCGTACCTCGCGCAGGAGGCGGTGGAGGAGCTGGCCGCCAGCGGCGCCCTGCCCGGGACGGACGCCGCGACCGCGGTGCGCAACTACTACCGGGCGCTGTCGGCCGGCCTGCTCAAGGTGATGTCC
>CAZSNW010000162.1:0-6404 GCA_964608245.1 uncultured Micromonosporaceae bacterium | reverse complement strand
CGACCGAGCTCACGCTGTCTCCTGTGGGCAACGGCGTGCTGCGCCCCGGTGAGCACGGCTCGACGTTCGGCGGCAACCCGCTGGCCTGCGCGGTCGGGTCCGCGGTGGTGGCGTTGCTGCGCACCGGCGAGTACCAGGAGCGCTCCCGTACGCTCGGTGCCCGGCTGCACGAGCGGCTGCAGGCGCTGGTCGGCCACGGGGTGCTGGCGGTCCGCGGCCGGGGCCTGTGGGCCGGCGTCGACATCGACCCGCGGCTGATGACCGGTCGGCAGGCGTGCGAACGGCTGGCCGAGCGGGGCGTACTGGCCAAGGACACCCACGGCTCGACGATCCGGCTCGCCCCGCCGCTGGTCATCGAACGCGACGAACTCGACTGGGCGGTCGACCAGCTCGCCGCGGTGCTCGACGAGGCCACCCGGGCGGTCTGACCCCCGGCCCGCCCAGTCTGGCGGTCCGACCCGCCGGCCCGACGGCCTGACCGTCCGTTGACGGCCGACCCGCCGCGACTGCCGGAGCCGGCAAGCGCCTTCGTCATAGATGACAATATTTATATTGGCGCTTGTGTCGTTGTGCCGTCGGTGTGCCGCCGGTTCTACTCCCCTTGTCCGCTCTACGGCGCAAGCTGCGCACCACGGGCGTGACAGAGGAGGTATCGATGAAAGCGTTGTCCGGCCGCCGTCTCGCCGCGTCGATCGCCGCGATCGTCCTCGGGCTGACGGTGGCGCTGAGTGGGTCTCCCGCGCAGGCCCACCACCGTACCTTCCATCCGGCGGTCAACTGGAACGCCGCGGGAGGCGAGTTCCTGACCTTCGGCTACTCCTGGGCAGGCTGCCAGTCCGGAGTGACCAAGGCGTTCTGTGAGTACTGGGGAACGTACACGGAGACCAGGCGGATCAGCTCGTCGCCTTCGGTGACCACGTCCCGCACGGACATGCAGTTGGCGATGAGCGGCGTCGCGATTGCGATCTCCCTCTACCCGGTGGGTGCCTCCGGCAGCGTGGTGGGAAGCTCGTGCGCCTACAACGGCTTCCACGTCAGCGGCTCGGTAGCCGCGATCAACGTGTCCGGGACCTCCTGCCGAGGTGAGACCGCCTTTGCGATCTGGCTGACCTTCATGAGGGTCCCGGGCCCCCACCTCGTGGGGTCGCCCGGGCACGTGGCGAGCCCCCCCCACAACCTCTGAGACGGCAGACTGGTGGCCGGGGGTGCCGTTACGGCACCCCGGGCCACCTGTCACAAGGACGACTTCCGCGCGTCGTCGATGACCTCAGCCAGGTTCCGCCGGAGCGGCTCCAGGCACTCCGCGGCGGGCACCGCCAGCGCGATCTCCCGCTGACGGAGCTCCGCGATGGTGGCCGACGGGGGCTCCTCGCCGCGGGCGAGCGGCTCCCGGATGGCCGCCTCCACCTCTGCGTTGAGCGTACGCTGCAGGTCCTCGAGGCCCTCGGTGGCGATCCCCTGTCTGGCCATGCAACGGACCCACTCGGTCTCCGCCTGCGCCACCCGGGGATCGGCCTCGATGGCGGCGGCCACCTTGGACAGCTCGGACTCGAGCCGGCGGAGCTCGCCAAGCTGGGCCCGGGCCTGCTCGGCGGCCTGCTGCCGGCAACCACCGGAGCCCTCCATCCCGCCGTCCAGCGCCAGCACCCAGGCGGTCCGCATGGTGTCGCTGAGCGACTCCTGGATCGCCAGGTTCGGATCCGTCCGTGGCGGCTGGCTGGCCTGCTCGATGACCTGGTCGACGATGCCGAAACCGCGCTGCCGGGCCTGCTCCACTGTGGGCAGTCGTGACAGGGGCAGCTCGTACAGTGACGTACCCGGCTCCAGGCCACCGAACGACTGTCGGAGCTGGGGCGGAACCGGCACCGGCTGGTACTCGAAGCCGCGCTCCCGCATACAGGCGGCGATCAGCTCCTCGGTCGTGCGGTGAAGCTGCTCGTAGAGGTTGATCACCTGCCCCACGGTGGGCCCGTCGTCCCGGTCCTCCCCCGTGCAGCCCGCCGCGACCATCATCACCACGGCGACGGCGCCCGCCGCCAACCGTCTGCCCATGTCACCCACCTCCCAGCGTCCCGGTCGGAATCCCCCGTTCGGTGCAGGCGTCGCCGGTGGCCGAGACCACCACCGCGAGCCGGAGTGCGTCCCGGATCGAGATCTCGCCGGTGTCCGGCACCACCACCCCGCCGAACGGGTACGCCCACTGCCGGTAGGCGGCCCACCGGTCGGCCTGCGCCGGGAGCGCGTCCGGAGCGAGCGCGCACAGCACGGTGACGGCATCGGCGGCCACCGGTAGCGGCGGTGGCTGGCCGGCCAGGTCAGCCACCGCGGCGCTGGCCGCGGCGACCAGCTCGGTGCTGGCCGCGGCGACCTGCTCGGCGTACGCGGCGCCGGGCGGGGCCCTGCCGCCGGCGGCGTCCGGGCAGCGGGACAGCGCCCGCAGCGTGAGGGCGGCCTCCGCCGGAGGCAGCTCCGTCGCGGCCGCGGCCAGCTCACCGGCCCGGTCCCCCAGCAAGGCGCAGGCACCCTCGCCCCGGTGGAGCACCGCCCGTCCGAGCGCGGCCAGCGCGTCCGGGTCCGTCGCGGCGCGGGTGGCGAGCTCCGTGATCAGTCCGTCGAGGGTGGCGAGCCCGTCGGGATCGCCCGCACCGACAGGAGCCGGCCCGCCGGCCGTGGTGGCCAGCAGCCGTTCCAGCGCCGGCACCGACGCCAATGCGGCGTCGGGCGGCGGCGCGCCCACCAGGCTCGCGAGCCGGAGCACGTCCACCGGGTCGGCGTCGGCCACCGAGAGGTAGTTGGGGATCCCGCCGCTCGACGCGAGGGCCTGGAGGAACTCGCCCAAAACCGGCGGCACGTCCACCGCAAGTCCGAGCCGGAGGGCGGCGAGCCGGACGTTACGCATCTCGTACATGCCCTCCTCGGGCGCCATGGTCGCCACTCCCCGGTGCGCCGCCACCACCAGCTCGGCCAGGGCCTCACCGGTCGAAGAGTCGCCGGCGAGCGCCTCCCACAGCGCCACCAGGTTGGCCAGCCGGTCGGCCTCGAACCGCAGCAGCGGCTCCGGCTCCGTCGCCGCCAGCCCGGTGAGCTCCGCCACCTCGCGCTCGACCCGCGCCAGCAGTTCTGCCTCGTCGCACGCCACCGGCAGGCCAGCCCGCAGGGTGTAGCGGAGCTGGAACACGTCGGCGTCACATGCCGTGGTGGGGTCGGGCGCCACCCTGGCCGCCCAGTCGCGCAGCTCCTCGACCCGGTGGCCGATCCGTTCGGCGACCACCACCGCGGTGCCCACGTCCAGCACCGTCCCCGGCCACTCCGGTCCGTACCGCTCGGCGGCGCGCCCGGAGAGGATCTCGTCGAGGTCGCGACGGGCCGCCGCCAGCAGCGCCTCGTCGGCCAGCTCCGGCAGGAACTCCGCGGCGTCCAGCAGCATCTCCAGCTGCCAGACACCCGGTCCGCCGGGGCTGGTGTGGAGCAGCTCGCTGCCAGCCTGGTCCAGGACCCGGGCCGCGATGCGTTCGCGCTCGGCGGCCGGGAACCGGTCGACCACCTCCGGCCCGAGGGCCACCAACGCCAGCCCGGTGAGGTACGGCCCGAGGTCCTCACGGGACGGAAAGATCACCACGGGGTCGTCGCCGATCCCGCGGAGGTGGGCGAGCAGATGTGCGGTCTGCGCCTGCCAGGCGGCGGGATCCGGACCGTCCGGCGACGGCCCCGGGCCGCCGTCGCCACGGGTGCACGCCACGGCTGTCGCCAGCACCACGATGACCGCGGCGAGCACCGCCGCGGGCCGGGCCGGCAACCGGATCCCTGACCGGGCCGTTGTCGTCGCGTTCCTGCCGCCGGCCCGCTCCGCCTGCGTACTGCTGTCTTTCACCCTCCACCCTCCACTCAAGCCACCAACCCGTTCTGGTAGGCCCACACCACGACCTCCAGCCGGGTCCGCACCCCCACCTTCGCGCAGATGCTGCCGATGTGGTGCCGTACGGTGCGTGATCCGATGCCCAGCCGCTCGCCGATACGCTGATCGTCCAATCCGTGGCAAAGCAGCGCGAGCACCTGGGACTCTCGCCCGGAGAGACGATGGTCGGCGACGGGAGCCGACCCGAACGCCCGGACCAGGACCTCCACCAGGCCGTACGAGAGATAGGGGCGCCCCTGGCTGACCAGCCAGACCGCTTTGGCCAGCCGGTGCAGGTCGTCGGCGAGCGAGAGCGCCCCGAGCGCTCCCCGGCGCAGGGCACGGGCGAGGTCGGCACTGCTCACCTGGGCGTCCTCCTCGACCACCAGGGCCCGGGCGCCCGCCGCCAGGCGGTGTGCGGCGCTGTTGAAGGCCCGTAGGCCGTGCACCACGGTCACCCGCAGGTCATCACCGGCGGTAGGCGGTGCCCTGGACAGGTCCCTGCGGGTGTCGACGACGAAACGGCAGGGCACCGCACCGTGACGCCCGGACAGCGTCTGCTTCACCGCCGCCCGCACCAGGTCGCTGGACGAGTAGACGACGACGGTCACGGCACCGGTGCCGGCCGTACCTTCGTGCATCGCCGCAACCATCCCCCGCGACGCGAGCCACCCTCCCGTGCCGGTCCGCCCCGCCGGGACCGGCAGGGTGGGCTCCGTCGCCTCGGCAAGACCTATCCCGTCACACTAACCGACATGATGGATCAATGTCAATATTGTGAGGCATCGCCAAACGGCGATCGGAACCGGACGGGTGACAGCAGGCGGCAGCGGGGTACGCCGGTCAGCCGTCGCCGGGACGTCGCAACGCGACGGTCGGCGCCTCCGCCATCACCGACCCCGCGGCGGCCGCGTCCCGCAACCGGCCGGGCGCCGCCAGCTCCACCCCGCGGTAGAGCTCGACCACGTCGTCGGCTCCGAGCCGGTACGGCTGGCCGGCCGTCAGCACGACCGCCCCGGTCGGCGTGCGTACCACCGTGCCGTTGGTGCTGGTGTCCACCACCACGACGGCGCCGCCGTGCAGCTCCAGCCGCAGGTGGCTGCGGCTCACCCAGCGCATCGCCTCCGCGCCCAGCCAGCTCGCCAGCGCCACGCCGGTGGCCGGAGGGCCGACCTCCGGGGAGCGGCCCACCACCGTCGGCTCGCCCTCGCGTACCGCGAACCGGCCCCGCACCGCTCCCTCCACGCGGACCGCCATCACCCGGGCTGGCGGGCGTACGCCCGCGGCGGCGAGCCTGGTGCCGTGCCGCGGGCAGGAGGGGACGCCGGCCGCCAGCCGCGGCGGCGGCTGCGCCGGGTACGGCGTCCCGAACGTCGGGCAGTCCGGCCGCTGGCACCGCCACAGCCGCTCCAGCAGCCGGCCCGCGGTCCGCGGCGGGACCGGCGCGCCGCGGGGCGCCAGGCCTCCGGCGACCGGCGTCAGCACCCCGGCGGGCAGCCACGGGTACCGGTCGGCGAGCCGGGTGTAGTCACGGCCGGTCACCACGGGGACGCCGAGCAGCTCGGCGAGCTGGAGCACCCGGTCGGCCGGGTCGTCGAGCACCTCCACCCGACCGTCGTCGGCCCACCGGCGTACCGCCATGCGCTCGTTGGAGGGGAGGTCGGGGTCGGCGAGCAACGCGCGGTCCACCACCGGATGGACGACGACGCCACCCTCCCCCAGGCGGGCGGCGAGGTGGTCGATCACGTGCCCGAGCCTGAGCAGCGACGCCGGACGGGAGACGTGGCCGTCCAGGTCCGTGGCGCGTACCACGTCGGCGACGTCGACCACGGCCATCACCAGCGCCGGGTCGAGCGTCAACCGCGTCTCCACGGTGTCGAGCGCGGCGCTGACCGAGAACCGCATCACGCCGCGCCCTGACCGGCGTCCTGACCGCCCGCGGCCGCCACGATCTCGTCGATCCGGGCGGCCAGTTCGAGGTCGCGGGCGGTGACTCCGCCCACCGAGTGGGTGGAGCACGAGAAGGTGAGGGTCCGCCACCGGATGTCGATGTCCGGGTGGTGGTTCATCTCCTCGGCCACCTCCGCCACGCGGTCGACCACCGCCACCGCCTCCGGGAAGGAGGGCAGCGTGACCGTACGCGTGATGCGTGACCCGTCGCCCGTCCAGCCGGGGCGGGCGGCCAGCGCGGATTGCAGCTCACCGGCCTGCAGCAGCTCAGCCATGTGGTAGACCCTACCGGCCGAGACGGCGCCGGTCGGGCCGCTTGCGGCAACCTCCCGGCGGTTCCGCCGGTTCCACCGGTTCCGCCGGTCGCCACGCGACACCTCACCGGCGCCGGCTGGTCGGCCGTCGGGGTCACCGATCGCTTGGTGTGAGGCTCGCGGCGCCGCCTGACGGCCGTCGTCGCACACACTGTGCGACGACGCCAGTAAACAACAGTGTTCGTCCCCTACACAGCCTGGCGGGGGGTGTCGACAAGCATCCCGATACAAGGATATGTACAAAC
>CAZSNW010000161.1:0-6447 GCA_964608245.1 uncultured Micromonosporaceae bacterium | reverse complement strand
TCCTCGGGCAGGATGCGGATGTAGTTCTGCCGCATCTTGCCGCTGATGTGGGCCAGAACCTTGTGACCGTTGGCGAGCTCGACCCGGAACATGGCGTTGGGCAGCGGCTCCACCACCCGGCCTTCGATCTCGATGGCCCCGTCCTTCTTCGGCATGTCCTCCCACTACCTGTTTGTCGTCGTCCGGCATGTGCGTGCGCCCGGCCACGGCCTCACGGCCCTTGGACCGTGGCGGCACGGACCCGATCGGGCCCTCGGCCGGCGTGGCCCACAGCGTCGATTCCAGCCGCGGCTCCTACCGCCAGAAAAAGGCAGACAGGAGTGGACGCTGCGCGCCAATGAAGCAGTGTACGCCCTCGGGCACGTCACCGGCAAGCCGACCCGACGCTTGGCCAGCCGGAACTCACTGGGCGGGGCCCGCACGACCCGCCCCGGTCGCCGCTACGACCGGTGCCGGGGCGGAAAGATGATGGTGAGCGCGACGTTGACCACCGCCCACGGCCCGGAGACCCAGATCGGGAAGAAGTAGGCCAACGAACCGGTGGCGACGCTGATCACGAACCACAGCACCAGGCTCACCAAGGTGCCCACGAACCACAGCCGCCACGAGTACGACAGCGCCGGGTGCAGCTTCGGATTGGCCTCGTGCCGGGAGGGCGGAGGCGGCGGTGGTGGCGTGGGCCGGGGCTGCAGGTCGGCGGCCGCCGGCAGGTCGGCCACCAGACGCTCCAGGTCGGCGTACGTCCTGGCGAGGTACGCCGCCTGGAGGCGCTCGTCGAGCTCGTGCAGGGTGAGCCGACCCTCCTCCAGCGCCTCACGCAGCCTGGCCGCCACCCGCTCCCGGTCGGCATCGGCGACCCGCATGCGGTCTCGCGCACTCACAACTGACAGCATGCCACGGGCCGGAAAGCTCACGCCGCCTGCCGTGCCCGGGCCGACGCCAGCTCGCCCAGCCGCGCCACGCCGCCGTCGGGCGCGGTGAGCACCCACGCGCCGTCGTCCAGCAGAGCGAAGGTGTGCTCCACGTGCACCGCGGGCGACCCGTCGACGGTCACCACCGTCCACCCGTCGTCGAGTTCGACGGTCCGCGGACTGCCCAGGGTGAGCATCGGCTCGATCGCCAGCACGAGTCCGGGGCGCAGCGGGATCCCGCGACCGGGCCGACCGTGGTTGGGCAGGTGCGGGTCCTCGTGCATCTCGGTGCCGATGCCGTGCCCGCCGTACCCGGTGACGATGCCGTACCGGCGCGGGTCGTCGGGCCCCTGCCGCGGCGGCGCCATCCGGCGGACGGTCGTCTCCACCGCGTGGGAGATGTCCGACAGCCGACCGCGGCCCGACCGCACACCCCGCGCCGCAGCCGCGACCCCGGCCCACAGCGCCTCCTCGGCGACCTCGGCCATCCGCAGCACCCGGGGGTCGACGTCGCCGACCGGGACCGTCACCGCCGCGTCCGCGTGCCAACCGTCCAGGATGGCGCCGCAGTCGACCGAGATGATGTCACCGTCGGCCAGCACCCGGTCGGTTGACGGGATGGCGTGCACCACCTCGTCGTTGACCGAGGCGCAGATGGTGGCGGGGTAGCCGTAGTAGCCCTTGAACGACGGCACCGCGCCGGCGTCCCGGATCACCTGTTCGGCGATCCGATCGAGGTCGGCGGTGCTGACACCGGGTCGGATCGCCTCCCAAACCGTGGCCAGCGCGTCGGCGACCACCAGGCCGGCCGCGCGCATGCGGTCGATCTGCTCCGGCGTCTTCAGCGGGATCTCCAGCGGACGGCGGAACGGTGCCACGTCAACCGCCGTAGGGCCGGAGCGCGTCGATGGCGCGGGCGGTGACCTCCTCGACCGGCCCGGTGGCGTCGATGCCCACCAGCTTGCCCTGGGCACCGTAGTAGTCCACCAGCGGTGCGGTGTCCCGCGCGTACACCCGCAGCCGCTCGGCGATCGTCTCGGGGCGGTCGTCGTCCCGCTGGAACAGCTCGCCGTTGCAGCGGTCGCACACGCCTTCCCGCTGAGGCGGGTCGAAGTCGACGTGCCAGACCTTCCCGCAGCCGCGGCAGGTGCGCCGACCGGACAGCCGCCGGATCACCTCGTCCTCGTCGACCACCAGCTCGAGCACCACGTCGAGGGCCACGCCCATGTCGGCGAGCATCTTGTCCAGCGCCACCGCCTGGGGTGTGGTGCGCGGGAACCCGTCCAGCAGGAACCCGTCGGCGGCGTCCGGTTCCGCCAGCCGTTCGCGCACCATGTCGATGGTCACCTCATCGGGCACCAGCTGGCCGGCGTCCATGAAGCTCTTGGCCCGCCGACCCAACGGCGTACCCGCCGCCACGTTGGCGCGGAAGATGTCTCCGGTCGAGATCTTCGGCACCGCGAGTCGAGCGGCGAGGAACTCGGCCTGGGTCCCTTTCCCAGCACCGGGCGGGCCCACCAGTACGAGCCTCATACCACCTCCACGCCTCCCGGGTCGCCGTCAGCGGTGGCCCGGCGCCGGCGGACGCCCACCACTACCGCAGGAACCCTTCGTAGTTCCGCTGCATGAGCTGGCTCTCGATCTGCTTCACCGACTCGAGGCCCACACCCACCATGATGAGCACCGCCGTGCCGCCGAACGGGAAGTTCTGGAACTGCGAGCTGCCCAGGTAGATGAAGAAGAAGTTGGGCAGCACCGCGATGATGGCCAGGTAGAGCGAGCCGGCCAGGGTCAGGCGGGACAGGACGAAGTCCAGGTAGTCGGCGGTCGGCTTGCCCGGCCGGATGCCCGGCACGAACCCACCGTACTTCTTCATGTTGTCGGCCACGTCCGTCGGGTTGAACGTGATCGACACGTAGAAGTAGGTGAAGAAGATGGTGAGCAGGAAGTACGCGGCGATGTAGACCGGGCTGGTCGGCAATCCGAGGTTCTGCTGCACCCACAGGTAGACCGGGCCCGGCGAGTTGGGGTCGCCGAAGAACTGCAGCCCGAGCTGCGGCAGGTACAGCATCGAGGACGCGAAGATCACCGGGATGACGCCCGCCTGGTTGATCTTCAGCGGGATGTAGGTGGAGGTGTTGCCGTACATCCGCCGCCCGATCATCCGCTTGGCGTACTGCACCGGGATCCGGCGCTGGGCGAGCTCCATGAAGACGATCCCGATGATGAGGAGCACGGCGATGCCCAGCATGGCCAGGAACACCTGGTTGCCCTGCTCCCGCAGCGCCCACCCCTCGGCCGGCAGCTGGGCGGCGATCGAGACGAAGATCAGGGTCGACATGCCGTTGCCGATGCCCCGCTCGGTGATCAGCTCGCCCAACCACATGATCACACCGGTGCCCGCGGTCATCACGATGACCACGAGGATCACCAGCATCCACTCCGGCACCGCAGTGTGGGACGGGATGATCCCCGGGCACTCGATGTTGCCGAACAGCTGGTCGTTACGGGCCAGCGCGACGAACGCGGAGGCCTGCAGGATCGCCAGCCCCAGGGTCAGGTAGCGGGTGTACTGCGTGATCTTGGCCTGCCCGCTCTGACCCTCCTTGTAGAGCGTCTCCAGCCGCGGGATCACCACGCGCAGCAGGTTCATGATGATCGACGCGGTGATGTACGGCATGATGCCCAGCGCGAAGATCGACAGCTGGAGCAGCGCGCCGCCGGAGAACAGGTTCAGCAGAGTGAAGACACTCTGGTTCGGGTCGTCACTCTCCGCCAGGCGACCGACACACTCCTGCACCGTCGCGTACGACACACCGGGGCTGGGCACGTTGGCGCCGAGCCGGTAGATCGCCACGATGCCGATCGTGAAGAGCAGCTTGCGGCGCAGGTCCGGCGTACGGAACGCGTTGACGAAGGCGGACAGCACCGTTCATTCCTCCTGCGCGACGCCGGCCCGGTGGGTGCCGGTCGGGGGTGGCATGGAATGGGAGCCTAACAGCCCGCGGGTCCCCGCGGGAGTGGGCTCCGGACGGACAGGACAGTGACGCCCATCCGCACCGTTCATTGATGATATTAGGTCAGTTCGATGACGCTCCCCCCGGCGCCGGTGATCTTCTCCCGGGCGGTGGCGCTGAACCGGTGGGCGCTCACGTGGAGCACCACGCCGCCCAGATCACCGTCGCCGAGCACCTTCACCGGCCGGCCCTTGCGGACGGCACCCTTGGCCGCCAGCTCGGCCGGACCGACCTGCCCGCCCTGCGGGAACAGCTCGGCCAGCCGGTCCAGGTTGACCACCTGGTACTCGACCTTGAAACGGTTGCGGAACCCACGCAGCTTCGGCAGCCGCATGTGCAGCGGCGTCTGCCCACCCTCGAACGACGCCGGGACCTGCTTGCGCGCCTTGGTGCCCTTGGTACCGCGGCCGGCGGTCTTCCCCTTGGAGCCCTCGCCGCGGCCCACCCGGGTCTTCGGGGTCTTGGCCCCGGGCGCCGGACGCAGGTGGTGGACCTTGATGGTCATTACTCGTCGACCTCCTCGACCCGCACCAGGTGGCGGACGGTGAAGATCATGCCCCGGATCTCAGGGCGGTCCTCCTTCACCACCGTGTGGTTGATCCGGCGCAGACCCAGCGTCTGCAGGGTTGCCCGCTGGTTGGGCCGGCACCCGATGGTGGAACGGACCTGGGTCACCTTCAGCTTGGCCATCACGCCCCCGTCCCCGCCGGTTCCGGCGCCTGCTCCGCGGCGGCCCGCGCGGCGAGCATACCGGCCGGGGCCACCTCCTCCACCGGCAGGCCGCGCCGGCGGGCGACCTGCTCCGGCGTCTCCAACGACTTCAGTGCCTTCACCGCGGCGTGCACGATGTTGATCGGATTCGAGGAGCCCAGGCTCTTGGACAGCACGTCGTGGATGCCCGCGCACTCCAGCACCGCCCGCACCGGGCCGCCGGCGATCACCCCGGTCCCGGCGCTCGCCGGCTTGAGCAGCACCACGCCCGCGGCCGCCTCACCCCGGACGGGGTGCGGGATCGTGCCGCCGATGCGGGGCACCTTGAAGAAGTGCTTCTTGGCCTCCTCGACGCCCTTGGCGATCGCGGCCGGCACCTCGCGGGCCTTGCCGTAGCCGACCCCGACCGTCCCGTTACCGTCACCGACGACGACCAGCGCCGTGAAGCTGAACCGCCGGCCACCGGCGACCACCTTCGCCACCCGGTTGATGGTGACGACCCGCTCCAGGTGCGGGCTCTTCTCGCTGGACGTGCTCCGGCCGCCGTCGCGGCGGTCCCGACGGCGCTCGCCGCCGCCGCCCTCGCCGGCGCCGCTACCGCGCTGCGGTCCTGCCATCACAGACCTTCCCTCAGAACTCGAGCCCGCCCTCGCGGGCAGCGTCGGCGAGCGCCGCCACGCGCCCGGCGTACTTGTTGCCTCCGCGGTCGAACACCACCGTGGTGATGCCGGCCGCCTTCGCCCGCTCGGCGACCAGGGCGCCGACCCGGCGGGCCATCTCGGTCTTGGTGCCGGAAAGGCCCCGCAGGGACGGGTCCATGGAGGAGGCGGACACCAGCGTGTGGCCGCGGGTGTCGTCGACCACCTGGACCACGATGTGGCGCAGACTGCGGGTGACCACCATCCGGGGGCGCTCCGGCGTCCCGCGGATCCGCTTGCGGATCCGGAAGTGCCGCCGCGCACGGGCCGCCGCCCGCGAGGCCGCGGTGCCGCGCGGGCGCTGCTTCACCAGTGTCGCGCTCACTTCTTTCCTGCCTTTCCGGCCTTGCGGCGGATGACCTCGTCGGCGTACTTGATCCCCTTGCCCTTGTACGGCTCCGGCGGACGGATCTTACGGATCTTCGCGGCGACCTCGCCGACGAGCTGCTTGTCGATACCGTCCACATGGAACAGGGTCGGTCGCTCCACCGTGAAGGTGATCCCTTCCGGCGCGTTGACCACCACCAGGTGGGAGAACCCAAGGGAGAACTCCAGGTCGCTGCCCTTGGCCTGGACCCGGTACCCGGTGCCGTTGATCTCCAGGGTCTTGCGGTACCCCTGGGTGACCCCGGTGACCATGTTAGCCACCAGGGTCCGCGACAGCCCGTGCAGCGCCCTGACGTGACGGTCGTCGCTCTCCCGGGTCACCATCAGGCTGCCGTCCTCGGCCCGCTGCACCCCGATGCGGTCCGGCAGCGTGTGCGTCAGCTCGCCCTTGGGGCCCTTCACCCGTACGGTGCGACCGTCGACCGTCACGTCCACGCCCGCCGGCACGGGGATCGGCTGTCGTCCGATTCGTGACATGTCAGGCTCCTCACCAGACGTAGGCGAGGACTTCCCCGCCCACCCCTCGCTTGCGGGCCTGCCGGTCGGTGAGCAGACCCTGGGACGTCGAGATGATCGCCACGCCCAGCCCGCCGAGCACCCGGGGCAGCTCCGCCGCCTTCGCGTAGACCCGCAGGCCCGGCTTGGAGACCCGGCGCAGCCCCGCGATGCTGCGCTCGCGGTTCGGGCCGTACTTGAGCTCGATCACCAGTGTGCGGCCCACCT
>CAZSNW010000160.1:0-6549 GCA_964608245.1 uncultured Micromonosporaceae bacterium | reverse complement strand
TCGGCTGGAGCATCGACGCGTTGACGTTGACCACCGACAGCACCCGGGCGTCGCTGGTGGCCGAGCTCCAGATGCGGCTGGCCTGCTGGAGCTGCTCCACCGGCCCGACCGGGAACGCCGGCACCGGGTCGGCGGTGACCCCGCGCCCGATCGGGAAGCCCGGTCCGGCCAACCCGTCCGGCGCGCGGAACCCGTGCCGGGTGAACACCTCCGGCGCCCGGTAGAGGGCGTCGAGGAACATCCACGCCGCGGCGCGCTGGTCGCGCGGGTGACGCTCCACCACCGCGTACGGAAAGTCGAGCACCGGCGCGTCCAGCACCGGCACCACGGTGACCGGCACCGGCGGGTTCGTGGCGTTGTGGGCGATCACCGCCTGCTCGCTCGCCGGGGCGAGGTCGAGGCCGTCGTCGAAGGCGGGCAGCAGCGCGGCGGTGTCCGGCGGCGCGGCGCCCTGCCGGCGGAACAGCGCCACCAGCGCGGGCAGGTCCTCGTCCCCGCGGACCAGCGCGGTCTGCACCCACGACGCACCGACCAGTCCGGCGACGTCCCGGCGCGGCTCGGACAACACGAACCGCAGCGGCGGCCGGTCGGCCGAGGCCAGGCTCGCCAGCAACGGCTCCCGTAACGCCGACGGCAGCACCGGACCGGGACCCAGCGCCTCGACCGCGGCCGGCGAGGCCGCCAGCACCACCGGGCTGCTGGCGAGTGGCGACGGTTCGGCCTCGAAGAACCCGCGGCTGATCCCGCGCACCCGGGCGATCCAGTACGAGGAGTCCGGCACCCACACGGTGGGCACCTCGGCGACGTTCTCCGGGGGCGGAGCGGCGACGTCGAGGTGCCCGCCCGCGATCGCCGCCAGGGTCGCGGCCGCGTCGGCGGTCGGCACCGCGGTCACCTCGACCGCCACACAGCGTCCGTCGACCTGCGGCTCCTCGCGCTCGGTCCAGTCGGCCGCCACCTGGCGCAGCACCGGCGCCACCGCCGGGTCGGCGGCCACGGTCAGCCGCACCCCGTCGACCATGCTGCACCCGTCGGCGTCGGCGTTCTGCACCATGACGACCCCGACGGTGGCGGCCACCGCCACCAGCCCGAGGAACCAGGGCAGGACGGTGGCGGTGCCGAGACGGTGGGCGCGGTGGCGGCCGGGCACGGTCCCCTCCCGGAGGTCTCACGACGGCGGGCGAACGGTGCTTGAGCGCTCAGCGTAGGTCGGCGACCGGATTTCGCAAAGGGCCGAGCGTGCAGTCCCGTGACCCCCGAGGGCGGAGCGTCCCCGCAGCGTACCCGACGTGTCCGCCCCTCCACCGCGGGTGAAGATCAACCGATGTATTTCTGTATGTCTGTCAACATCTCGGGCGGGCACTCCGGCAGGTCGCGCCGGCCCAGCAGCAGCGCCCGGAAGGTCATCTGTGCCGCCTCCTCCAGGTTGCGGGCGCGCTTGTGCGCCAACTCCACCGACGTGCCCAGCACCGAGCAGCCGTGGTGGGCGAGCACCACACAGGCGGCGCCGGCGGCGGCCGCGGCCGCCGCCTGTTCGGCGAGCTCGGTCGAGCCCGGCGGCAGCGGACCCACCCGGGCCAGCGGCCGGAGGTAGGCGGCGTGGTCGGTGGTCACCAACCGGACCGGCTCGCCCAGTGCGTCCAGCAGCAGCACGGTCTGCGGGTGCAGGTGCACCACCGCGTTGACGTCCGGCCGCGCCCGGTAGGTGTGCAGGTGCAGGGCGAGTTCGGAGGTCGGCCGTGGCCCGGACGGCCCAGTCCCGGCGTACCCCGCACCGGGTACGCCGGGACCGACCACCGTCCCGTCGGCGATACGGACCTGCACGAACGAGGCGCGGTCCAGACGGTCCAGCCAGGCGCCGGTCACGGTCACCCAGCAGGTGTCGGCGCCCGGTTCACGGGCGGACAGGTTGCCGCCCGATCCGACCACCAGGCCCGCGCGTACCACGTCGGCACCCAACCGGGCGAGCGCGTCGCGCAGGTCGTTGCCGTCGATGTGGACACCGGGCTGTGCGCCCGCACCGGAATCCACGGCGGGTTCCGACCCGTCGTCGGTCGTCCGGCGCGGCCGGATCCCGGTCAGCGCCCGCGGCGACGCCGCTTCGGCGGCGTCAGGAGCTCGGCGACCGTCCCGATCGCCGACGGCACCAGCCGGTAGTACGCCCACACGCCCCGCTTCTCACGCTCCAGCAGACCCGCCTCGGTGAGGATGCGGAGGTGGTGGCTGACCGTCGGCTGGGACAGCCCGATCGGCTCGGTCAGGTCACAGACGCACGCCTCGCCCTCCGGCGACGACTGGATGAGGCTCAGCAGTCGGAGCCGGGCCGGGTCCGCGAGCGCCTTGAGCACCCGGGCCAGCTTCTCGGCGTCGGTACGCTTGATCGGCTCGCCGGCCAGCGGCGAGGCAACAGGTTTGGATTCGGCCAGCGCAGTTCCCACGAGACCTATTGTTCCAGCACCGGGATTGATTTGCCTACGTAACGGTTAGGCCGAAGCACCATTATTCACCGACCTAAAGGCCAAGATCCGTCAACCTGAAGACGGAACGGTACGCCAGATCAGCCGAGGTCACCGGGCCTTCGGCCCCCCGGTCGACCACCGTTGCGACGCCGACGACCTCCGCGCCTGCGGCGCGTAACGCTTCGACAGCGGTAAGTACGCTTTTCCCGGTGGTCGAGGTGTCCTCCACCGCCAGCACCCGACGGCCGGCGACGTCCGGCCCCTCGATCCGCCGTTGCAACCCGTGGGCCTTGTCGGACTTGCGGACCACGAACGCGTCCAGCCGCTGCCCGGCCGCGGCGGCCGCGTGCAGCATCGCCGTGGCAACCGGATCGGCGCCCAGGGTCAGCCCACCCACCGCGACGTAGTCCCAGTCCGCGGTCAGCTCCCGCATCACCCGGCCCACCAGTGGCGCGCCCTCGTGGTGGAGCGTCACCCGCCGCAGGTCCACGTAATAGTCGGAGACGGCGCCGGAGGACAGCACCACCGGTTGCCGGACCACGGCGAGGTCCAGGATGAGCCGGCGCAGGCGTTCACGGTCGTCCACGACCGCGAGCGTACTGACGGCGTACCGGGACGGAGGCCCGGGGTGGCGACCGGCGGGTCGGCCGCCCGGCGACGGTCGGTCGGCGAGCGCCTGCGCGAGGCCTCAGTCGGCCGCGGGCTGGTGGTCGGATCGCACCCGGCCGCGTACGTCCCGGGCGATCCGCCGCACCAGCGCCCGCGGCACCAGGCGGCCGATCCGCAACGCGGCGCGGTACCGCCAGTCGACCACCCTGACCACCCGGTCGCGCGCCAGGGCCCGTAGTCCGGCGGCGGCCACCGCGTCCGCGTCGAGCCACAGCCACCCGGGGATACCGGAGGTCTCGATACCGGCCCGCTGGTGGAACTCGGTCCGCACGTACCCGGGGCACAGGGCCACCACGCGGACGCCGAACGGTCGGACCGCCAGGGCCAGTGACTCACTGAAGCTGTTCACCCACGCCTTGGTGGCCGGGTAGGTGGAGCCGGGCATCACCGCCACGAACGCGGCCGCGGAGGAGACGTTGATGATGCCGCCGCGCCGCCGGGCGACCATGCCCGGCAGCGCGGCGTGCGCGAGCCGCATCACCGCCACCACGTTGAGGCGCAGCAATCGCTCTTCACCCTCCACAGTGGAGTCAATGAAGGAGCGGTTGAGGCTCATGCCCGCGTTGTTGACGAGCAGGTCCACCGGCGCCGACGAGTCGGCCAGTCGGGCCTCGACCGTGGCCAACCCGGTCTCGGTGGTGAGGTCGGCCGGCAGCACCTCCACCGCCACCCGGTGGGTCTCGGCCAGCGACCGGCTGGTCGCCCGCAACCGCTTTTCGTCGCGGGCGACCAGCACGAGGTCGTGGCCGGCGGCCGCCAGCCGTCGGGCGAACGCCGCCCCGATGCCGGCGGTCGCGCCCGTCACCAGCGCGGTGCCCGGGCGCGACGGCGTGTCGGACATCGACGTCACTGGACCGTCGGGTAGGGCGGTACCTCGGCGGCCGGCGGCGGCTGCTTACGGAAGTACGCGTTGGACGCCGGCAGCGCGAGCAGGATGATCACCGCGATCAGGGACAGGAGGATCACGACCGTGCTGATGGTCCCCACCACCGGAATCCAGTCGGCCTGCGCCTCCTCCAGCCGGCGGGCGTACTCCTCGGCCAGCGGGTCCACGTCGCTGACGGCGTCCATCAGCGCGCCCATGCTGCCCTGCACCGCCAGGCCGCCGGCGCTGCAGCACAGGCCGATGCCGGCCAGCACCCAGGTGGTGATGCGCGAGGCGTTGGACCCGCGGAGGTTGGTGAACGCGAGCACCACGAACGCCACGGCGAGCAACCCGTTGATCACCAGGCCGAGGACCAGACCGGACACCGAGGCGACGTCCATGCCCTCGCCGTACACCTCCCGGTACACGTCCATGGAGGTGCCGAACTGGAGCAGGCCGCTGATCAGACCGAGGATCAACAGCGCGGCGACGACGAGCATCAGCACCGTGGACACCGGCACCGTGGCGGGTCGCACCCGCGGTGCCGAGCCTCCGGGGTTCTCCGGCATGGCGTACGACATCTGCCCTCCTGCGAGCGTGGGCCGGCGTCGGCCGGCGTACCTACGCGGACGGATGCCCGCACGGTACCGGATGACGGTACCGGAAACCAGGGTGTCCCGGCTCCCCCGGCCAACCTGCGCCGACCGGGTCCGGCACCGACGTCACTGCACCGGCGGGTAGGCCGGCTCCGGCCTGGCCCGCCGCGGTGAGTTGAAGTACGCGTTGGACGCCGGCAGTGCGAGCAGAATGATCACCACGATCAGGGCGGCGATGGTCAGCGCGGGGAGGACGATCATCACCGGGGCGTACCAGTCGGGCTGCGCCGCGGCCAGCTGGCGGATGTACTCGGCCCCGAGCGGGTCCGTCTCCTCCAAGCTCTCGAGCACGCTGTCGGTCACCATGCCGCTGATGCCGGTGGCGAAGAGGTTCGTGCCGGCGCAGCACAGCGCGATCGGCGCCACCACCCAGGTGACGATCCGGGAGGCGTTGAACCCCCGGAGGTTGGTGAACGCGAGCACCGTGAACAGCACGGCGAACACCGCGTTGATGAGAACGGGCCCGACAAGATACCTGCCCGCATCCAGGTCGTCACCGAAGCTCTCCCGGTACTCTCCGGCGAACGCGCGGAACGCCGCCACGTCCATCGCCGCGTCGATGAGGTGGATAGCGGCGACTGCGAACAGCAGGACCGCGGACCACGTCACCGTGCCGGGACGCGCCCGCGGCACGGAACGCCCGAAGTTCGCGGGCACGGTGTACGACATCGGACCTCCTGCGAGGGTAGGCCCGCCACAGCAGGCACGCCGGTGAGCGGACACCCGCGGGCCGTGGACGACCGTACCGGTGACCCGCAACCTCCGGCCGTCCTCGGCGGGCGGACCGGGATCGGCCTCAGGCGCCCGTGGGCTGCGGCAGCGCGGCGGGAGTCTGCCCCTCCGTGCGGAAGTACGCGTTGGACACCGGCAGCGCGAGCAGGACGATCGCCAGGATCAGATTGACAGCGATCAGTACCTGGGCGAGGATCACCGCGCCAAAAAGCCAGTCGGGCAGCATCTCCTGCATCCGCTCGTAGTGCTCGGGCGCCTTACTGACGTCCATGTACGGCCCGACGGCCAGCTGAGCCAGGACGCCTCCGGTGCTGAAGCACACCACGAATGGTGCGAGCACCCAGAGGGCCGTCCGGGAACCGCGGGATCCCCGGAGGATGGAGTACCCGAGCAACCCGAACGCCGCGGCGAGCAGCGCGTACGCCCCGAGTCCTCCGAACACGGCGAACGCCTCGAGCGGATGCGGGTCGTGCACCCGGGCCTCTCCCTGGAGTTCCTCGTGTGACTCCATGAAGGCGACGACCTCGTACAGGCCGAGGGCTACGTCGACGAGGTAGAGCGCGGCGATGCCCACCATCAGCACACCGGCCACCACCACGGTGACGGGCGGCACGACCCGCCTCACCGGAACGGCCTCCGACACCTGCCCTCCTCGGAAGCGGCGCCGGCCCCGCCGGCGCGCCGGGAACGGACGTCTAGACGGTACCCGAAACGGCGTCCTCATGTGACCGCTGTGGACGGAGGGCGGACCTTCACCGCGCCATCCGCCCGTGGGGCACGGAACCGACGGTGCCGAGGTCCGGCGGGCCGCCACGCCGGCCGGGGCGGTGGACGTCAGGCGGCGGTCACCGCGAGCGTCCCCCGCTGTTCGTCCACATCGACCCGCACCGTGTCGCCGTCCCGGACGGTCCCCTCGAGCAGCGCGCGGGCCAGCTGGTCGCCGATGGCCGACTGCACGAGCCGGCGCAGCGGACGCGCGCCGTAGACCGGGTCGTACCCGTGGCTGGCCAGCCACGTGCGGGCCGCGTCGGTGACCACCAGCTCCAGCCGCCGGTCGGCCAGCCGCCGGCGCAGCCGGTCCAGCTGGATGTCGACGATCGCGGTGAGGTTCTCCGCGGTCAACGAGTGGAAGACCACCACGTCGTCGAGCCGGTTGAGGAACTCCGGC
>CAZSNW010000159.1:0-6560 GCA_964608245.1 uncultured Micromonosporaceae bacterium | reverse complement strand
CAGGCGAACCGGATCGGCGCGGTCGGGTGGGTGCCGAGCCCGGCCGAGACGTGCAGCCACACCGGATCCGGCGCCAAGGACGGCCAACGGTGCAGGCCCCGGGCCATCCGCCGGTCCAGGCCGCAGTTCGTGACCAGCGCCCCCACCCCGGGGACCCGCACCTGGCCGCCGTGGGTGTGCCCCGCGAGCAGCAGGGTGAAACCATCGGCCGCCATCGCGTCGAGCACCCGCGGCTCCGGGCTGTGGGTCACCCCGATGTGCACCTCGGCGTCGTCGACGACCGGGCCGGCCACGGACGGGTAGTCGTCCCGCGACACGTGCGGGTCGTCGACCCCGACCAGTTCCACCGCCCGCCCACCGGCGTGGATCACGGTCCGCGCGTTGTTGAGGTCCACCCAACCGGCGCCCTTCAGCATGGCGCGCAGGTCCTCGTACGGCAGCGGTGCGCCCTGCACGTACGGCCGGTCACGGTCGAAGTAGCTCAGCGGGTTTCGCCACACCGGCCCGGCGTAGTCGTTGGAGCCGAACACGAACGCCCCGGGCAGCTCCAGCAGCGGCCCGAGCGCGCGCTCCAGCGCCGGCACCGCGTCCCGGTGGGCGATGTTGTCGCCGGTGGTCACCACCAGGTCCGGGTCGGTGCCGGCCAGCGCCGCCACCCACCGCTGCTTGCGTCGCTGGTCCGGAGTCAGGTGCAGGTCGGACAGGTGGAGGATCCGCAGCGGCGATGCCCCCGGGGGCAGCACCGGCACCTCGTACCGCCGCAGCACGAACATGTTGCGTTCGATCAGTGAGGCGTACGCGAGAGTCGCCGCGCCGGCCGCGACCAGCCCGACGCCCAGCCGTGCCACGGTACGCAGTCGCATGGTCGAAGCGTAGGGCGCGTGTCCCCGCTTCCGGGGCGCGGGGCGGACGCGTAACCCGCACGGCGGCACGTCGCCGGCGTACCCGCGTGTCGACGACGGCGCCACGGGTGGCGTTCCGCTGTGTGCGCGGATGCGTCGGCTCGGCCGGTACGGGTACGTTGTGCGCTTGTGAGCACGCTGAAGGACCGGCTGAACGAGGACCTGCGCCAGGCGATGAAGGCGCGGGACGAGGTCACCACCGCCACGCTGCGGATGGCGCTGGCCGCGGTACGCAACGCCGAGGTCGCCGGCGACGTGAAGAAGGAGCTCTCCGACGAGGAGGTACTGGCGGTGCTGAACCGGGAGGTGAAGCGCCGCCGGGAGGCCGCGGAGGCGTTCGAGCAGGGCGGGCAGCCCGAGCGGGCACAGCGCGAGCGCGCCGAGGAGGAGGTGCTCAGCCGCTACCTGCCCACCCCGTTGACCGACGAGGAGCTGTCCGAACTGGTCGCCCGGGTGCTCGACGAGCAGGGGCTGTCCGGCCCGGGTGCGATGGGTCCGGCGATGAAGGCGGTCCAGGCGGCGGTGGCCGGCCGGGCCGACGGCCGACGGGTCGCCGCCGAGGTGCGGCGCCAGCTCGAGAGCCGGTGAGCCCTCTCGACCGACCTGAAGCGGTGGGGGCGCCGGGTCGTCCGACCCGGCGCCCCCACCGACGGCCGATCCAGGGCTAACCGTCGGATGGCGGACCGTCCCGGCCACCGGGCGGCCGCCTGTCGCGCCCGTCCGGCTCCTCCTCGTCCGGGTCGTGATCGGAGCCGTTGGAGACCAGCACCGTCACCGGGGCGCCGCGGGAGGTCTGGCCGCTGGGTTCGGTGCCGGCGGCCGTGCCCTCCGGGCACTTGGAGTCGACCGGATCGCCGTCGTCGATTTCGGCGTCGAAACCGGCCTGCCGGAGCACGGCCAGCGCCTCGTTGAGCGGCATGCACTCCACCTCAGGGATGTCCGCCCGCGGGCCGTACACCAGCTTTATGTTGCTCGGCCTGCCCCAGTCCTGGGGTTCCAGGCCCTTCATGGCGTCCCGCAGCGTGTAGACGACCGCCGGCCGCACCACCTCCGATCTCATGCGTTGGTTGGTGTCGGCGTAGTCCGGGTCGGCCATCTGCCCGGCGACCGTGAGCTGCTTGGTGGAGAGCACGAACGAGTAGGTGCGCTCGCCGTCGGCGGTACCGGTCTTGCCCCAGATCGGGTACGGGACGGCGCTCGCGGTCGCCTCCCACGGCGGGGCCGGCACACCCCGTGCGGTGCCACCGGACTTGCACTCGCCGAACAGCGACCGGGTGCTGACCACGCACCGGCCGGCGTCGATCGCGGCGAGGGCGACGTCGCGGTCCAGCACCCGCCGGCAGTTGGGCCGCGCCAGGTCGAGCTTCTCGCCGTTGGCGGTGCGGATCTCCTCCACCGGGAGGGGTTCGCAGGCGATGCCCTCGGCCGACAGCGTGGCGAACGCGTTCGCCATGTCCAGCGGCGTGGTGAGCGCGACGCCGAGGGTGAAGGCCCCCCAGCCCAGCGGGCCGGTGGTCTCCGCGAGTCTGGCGTCATCGGGGTTGCGGAACTTGAACCCCATGCGTCGGGCGACGTCGACCACCTTGTCCGCGCCCACGATCTGGATGAGCTGGGCGAAGTAGGTGTTGACCGACGCGCCCAGCGCGGTCCACATGTTGTAGATCCCGGACACTTCCGTGCTGTAGTTGACCGGGCACCAGTAGTTGCCGCACGAGGACGGCTTGCCGGGCTCCACCGGGAAACGGGTGGTGACGCGGTACGGGGAGCGGATGCTGAAGTCCAGCGGCAGGCCGTTCTCCAGGGCCGCGACCATGGTGTAGACCTTCGCGGTGGATCCGCCCTGGTAGCCGTGGATGTCCCCGCCGCCGCTGATGAGCGGGTTGGTGGTGTTGGGGTAGGTGCCCTTCATGCCCGCGGCCCGCTTCTTCGGGTCGGTGTGGGGCCCGTTGCGGGACTCGTCGAGCGAGAAGTTGCGGTTGGTGGCCATCGCCCGCACCTTGCCGGTGCCGGGCTCCACGGCGGCGAGCATGAGCGCCAGCGGCTGGTCCTTGGCGGTGGGCAGGTACGTCTCGACGTGCTTCTTCATGGCGGCCTGCACGTCCACGTCCAAGGTGGTGACGATGTGGTAGCCGCCGCCCTTGAGCCGGCGCTCCCGCTCCCACGGGGTGGCGCCGAACGCCTCCTGCTCCATCCACCAGCGGTAGAAGAAGTCGCAGAAGAAGCCCCAGTGGTTCTCGGTGGTGCTGACGCACTCGTTGGGCTGACGCCGCACCTCCACCTCGACCGGGATCGCCTTGGCCTCGGCGGCCTGCTCGGGGGTGATCGCCCCGGTGTCGACCATCTGGTCGAGCACCCAGTTGCGCCGCTCGGTGGCGGCCTGCACCTGCGACTCGACCGCCGGGCTGAACTGTGACGGTGCCTTGATCATCCCGGCGAGCAGCGCCGCCTCGTGGATCTCCAGCTCGTGGGGACGCTTGCCGAAGTAGACCTGGCTGGCGGCGAAGATGCCGTACGCGCCCTCACCGAAGTACGCGAGGTTGAGGTAGCGCTCCAGGATCTCGTTCTTGGACATCTGCTGTTCCACCGCGATCGCGAGCCGCGCCTCGCGGATCTTGCGGGCGTGGGTCTCCTCGGTGGCCTCGACGATGTCCTGTGGATGGTCGGCGAAGTACGTCAGGGAGAGCCGGACGAACTGCTGGGTGATGGTGGACGCACCCTGGGTGGTCTGGCCGGCGTCGATGTTCGCGATGAACGCGCGGATGATGCCCTGCGGGTCCACGCCATGGTGGGAGTAGAACTTCTTGTCCTCGGCGGCGATCACCGCGTCGATCACGTTCTGCCCGACCTGGTCGAGCGTGATGTTGCGCCGGTTCTCGTCGTACATCGCGGTCAGCAGGGTGCCGTCCCGCGCGTACAGGAACGTGACCTGCGGTGCATCGAGGACGGTCAGCTCGTGCGGGAGTTCGTCGAACCGCTCCAACGCCTCCTTCGACGCCAGTCCGGCGGCCGCGACGAACGGGAAGGCGACGGCCGCGACCGTGACACCGGCCAGCAGGCTGCACAGCAGCAGCATGCCGATGTTGGTGAAGATGTAGTGCTCCCTGGGGCGCAACCAGCTCACGGGGACCAGCGTACGGCAGCGTGACGAGCGGGCCTCGCGACCAAGGTCGCGGCCCTGCGACGGCGGGCGTCCAGGCCCCGGCGGAGCTCCGTCCCCCGCCTGCGGGAACCTGCCGAGATCAACTTCGGAAATGCTCGAAACAACCCGTTTCGTGATGGTTGGGTGGGGAACGTTGCGTAATCGCGCGACTACGGAGCATGATGGTCGGGCGGCGGTCGCTGACCCGACCGGCGGCCGCGACCGGCGGGGGGCCGGAGCGGCGACATCGGTTCACGAGGGGGGAATGTCGCAGATGGGCATGATCGCGGACTGGTCGACGATGGCCGCCTGCCGGGACGGCGACCCGGACGCTCTGTTCGTCCAGGGCGCCGAGCAGAACATCGCCAAGCGGATCTGCCGCGGGTGCCCGGTGCGGTACGAGTGCCTGGCTGACGCACTGGACAACCGCATCGAGTTCGGTGTCTGGGGCGGGATGACCGAGCGCGAACGTCGGGCGCTGCTGCGGCGTCACCCGCACGTCCGCAGCTGGAAGAAGGCGTTCGAGGCGGCCAGCGCGACCGGGAGCTGATCAACGCCTGACTCGACACCGACCGGGCCCGGCCCGGGACCTGCCCGCGACCGTACGCGTACCGCACCGTGCGGTCGACCGACGGGGGAGGGCAGTTCCCGGGCCGCGTCGGGTCCGCGGCCTAGGCCCGGCGGCCCGACCCGCCCGCGGACAGCGCCGCCCCGAACCTGCGCAGCCCGTCCAGGTCGTGGACGTCGGTCGGCTGCGCCGGCACGGTCGCCACCGGCACCGCGGGGAAGGCCTTCACGAACCGCTCCGCCATCCGCTGCTCCCGGGCCACCTGCCGCACCAGGTCCGCGTGCACCCGCAGCGCGGCCGAAGCCGCCGGATGGGAGGCGGCCAGCCGTGCGGCCGCCGCGTCAGAGTCCTCGGCCGACAGCGAGGGGACGCGGCTGATGTGCACCCGGTTGAGCACCAGACCGCCCAGCGGCATCCGGTCACCGGTCAGCCGGCCGGCGAAGTAGCACGCCTCCCGGATCGCGTCCGACTCCGGCGCGGCGACCAGCAGGAACGAGGTCTGCGGATCCTGCAGGATCCGGTAGGTACGCTCGGCCCGCTCCCGGAAGCCGCCGAACATCGAGTCGAGCGCCGCCACGAAGCCGGAGAGGTCGCTCAGCAGCTGGGTGCCCAGCACCTTCTGCACGGTCCGGGAGAACACGTTCAGCGAGGCGCTGAGCAGCTGCAGCATCCCCCGTCGGCCGGCGCGCGCCGGTGCCAGCAGCAGCCGCAGCATCCGCCCGTCCAGGAAGCGGGACAGCCGGGCCGGCGCGTCCAGGAAGTCCAGTGCCGACCGCGACGGCGGCGTGTCGACCACGATGAGGTCCCACCGGTCGGCGGTACGCAGCTGGCCCAGCCGCTCCATCGCCATGTACTCCTGGGTGCCGGCGAAGGTGGAGCTCATCGCCTGGTAGAAGGGGTTGGCGAAGATCTCGGCCGCCCGCTCCGGATCGGTGTGCGCCAGCACGACCTCGTCGAAGGTCCGCTTCATGTCGAGCATGGCGGCGTGCAGCTCGCCCGGACCGACCGACTCCACCAGCTTCGGCTCGTTGTCCAGCTCCCCCAGCCCCAGGGACTGGGCCAGCCGCCGCGCCGGGTCGATGGTGAGCACCACCGTCCGCCGTCCGTGCACCTCCGCCGCCCGCAACGCCAGCGCCGCCGCCGTGGTGGTCTTGCCCACGCCACCGGAGCCGCAGCAGACCACGATGCGCACACCCGGGTCCGCCAGCAGGGCGTCCACGTCGAGGGTGAGAGGCCGCGCCACTCCGCGAGCGTATCCGTCCCGGCCGGTCGCGCCGCCGCTGACGGTCAGGCCCGTGGCCGGTCGCCCGCCACCGGCCCGCCGGCGCCCGGCCGGCCACCGGCGTCCCTGACGTCGGCCGCCGGCGCCGGCACCCGCAGCAGCTCCGCGAGCCGGTCCAGCCCGGCCCGGTCCACCGCCGGCAGCAACGGCAGCTCCACCACCGGATGCCCGTACCCGCGCAGCTCGGCCCGCAGTGCCTGCTCCAGGCGCTCCCGCGCCAACCGGTCCTGCGCCTGCGCGTACAACCCGGCCACGGTCGCCCGGTCGGTGGGCAGGCCGGCGGTCGCCAGGCCGTCGCGCAGCTCCTCGCGGGTCAGCTCCACCTGCGAGACCACCGGCGGCCGGGTCGCGTTGACGATGACCCGGCCGACCGGCAGGCCGAGCTCGGTCAGCTCCTCCAGCGTGTCCACGGTCTCCTGGACCGGCATCTCCTCCAGCAGGGTGACCAGGTGCACCGCGGTCATCGGGGAGCGCAGCAGCGCCGCCACGCCCTCGCTCTGGGTGCGGATCGGTCCCACCCGGGCCAGCCGGGCGGTCTGCGTGGTGACGTCGAGGAACCGCCCGACCCGGCCGGCCGGCGGCGCGTCGAGCACCACCGCCCGGTAGTACCGGTGAACCTTCTCAAACCGGGTCACCGCATCCATGACCTTTACGGTCAGCAGGACGTCC
>CAZSNW010000158.1:0-6563 GCA_964608245.1 uncultured Micromonosporaceae bacterium | reverse complement strand
CGCCGGGGGCCGCCGGCGCCGCGGCCGCCGGCGCCCGCCAGCACGGGCAGCTGCTCCGGCGTGTGTTCCAACGCCTCGGCCGCCGCGTCCGCGGCCGCCCGGGCCACCGCGTCGAGCCCCCCGGCGGCCACCGCGGCCGCGGCCTTCGCCGCGGCCGTCGCCACCGACAGGATCGTCCCCTCGACCGGCTCGGCCACCGCCCCGTACGCCTCCTTGACGGCGGTGTCCAGCGCCGCGGCCAGCGCCGCCCCGTCGACCGGGTCCGGGGGCAGCCCGTCGGCCAGGCCGCGCAGGAACTGCGCCAGGATCACCCCGGAGTTGCCCCGCGCGTCCAGCAGCGCCTGCCGGGCCGCGCGCCGCAGCGCCTCACCGGCGGGCTCGCCGGCGCCTCCGTCCACGCCCGACCCGGCGAGCGTCCGGGCGGCCGCGGCCAGGGTGAGCACCAGGTTGGTGCCGGTGTCCCCGTCGGGCACCGGGTAGACGTTGAGGCGGTTGATCTCCTGCTCGTGCCGGCGCAGTGCCGCCAGTCCGGTGGTGCACCACCGGCGTACCGCGTCGGCGTCGAGGGTCTGCACGTGGCGAGTGTATTGCCGCGGGGACGCCGGGGCAGGTGCGCCGCGTGCGGGGCGGGTCTGCTAACCTTGTCCGGCGCGCCCGCCACGGTCGCGGGCCGTGCCGTGAGTTCCAGGCCGCCTTCGGCCAGCGATGATGGGGAGTTCCCGTGTCGAGCGTGTGCGACGTGTGTGGCAAGAAGCCGGGCTTCGGTAACAGGGTGTCCCACTCGCACCGGCGGACCCGGCGGCGCTGGCTGCCCAACATCCAGGTCGTCCGGACCCCGGCCGGCGGCGGCACCACCCGGCGGGTGCGGGTGTGCACCCGCTGCCTGAAGGCCGGCAAGGTCGTCCGCGCCGCCTGACGGCGGTACACCCCGAAGGGCTGGTACGCCGCCCGACGTCGTGAGACCAGGTCCGGTCGTCGTCGCCTGATCCCTGTGGCCCTTCACGGGTCGCTGATCCCCGTGACCGTTCACAGGTCGCGGCCGAGTGACACCACCTCGGGTGCGCACTTGTAGAAGCCGTAGTGTGGGATCGGCTCGTACCCGGCCGACCGGTACAGCGCGATCGCTTCCGGCTGCCTCTCACCGCACTCCAGGATCATCCGGCGCATGCCGTGGGCGCGCGCCGACTCCTCCACCGCGGCCAGCACCCGCCGCGCCACCCCCTTCCGGCGCGCCGCCGCGGTGGTGAACATGCGCTTGAGTTCGGCGGTCCCCTCCTCGTACCGCCGCCAGCCGCCGCACCCGACCGGCTCACCGTCGAGGTAGGCCACGAGGAACGCCCCGTGCGGCGGGAGGAACTCGGCCGGGTCGACCGGGGTCTCGTCCGGTCCGCCGTAGCGGGCGGCGAGGTCCGCCTGGGCCTGGGCCACCATCGCCTGCGCGACCGGGTCGTCGTACGCGTGCCGCCGGATCACCAGTCCGTCCGCAGTGGTCGTCTCGCCCGGGGTCTCCGCCGGCGTCGGGTCAGCCGTCTCCACGACTGGCAGCCTACGGCCCGCCGGTCAGCCCGACCGGAAGTGGTCCCACCCCTCCGCGTCGGTGTACGGCTGGCCGTCCACGGTGACCCCCTCGCCGTCCCGGACGTCGCCGATGACCCGCCAGCCGTCGGGCAGGCGGGCGGTACGCGGGAACGTCGCGACCAGCGCGTGGTCGTCCCCGCCGGCCAGCACCCACCGGTAGACGTCGGTGCCCAGCGCCCTGGCCACGTCCCGCAGCTGGTCGGCCACCGGCAGCGCGTCCCGCCGCACGTCGATGCGTACCCCGCTGGCGTCCGCGATGTGGCCCAGGTCGGCGACCAGGCCGTCGGAGACGTCGATCATCGCGGTGGCGCCGGCCCGCCCAGGTTGCCCAGGGCGGTGACCGACACGGTCAGGGTGGGGCTCGCCGACAGGTCTCCGCCGACCACCACCGCCCCGGCCGAGGCCGCCTCCGACGCCATCCCGTGCGCCAGCTCCTCGACCCAGGCGATGTCGAGGTCCGCCGGCATGCAGAGCGCGACCACGAGCGCGGTGGGTTCGGCTCCCATGGCCGCCACGTCGGCGAGGTTGGCGGCGGCGGCCCGGTGCCCGACGTCGGCCGCGCTGCACCAGTCCCGTCGGAAGTGGCGGCCGTCGACCAGTACGTCCGTGGTCACCACCACCCGGGAGTCGGGCGCGGTCACCACGGCCGCGTCGTCGCCGGGGCCGAGCACCACCTGCCGACCAGCCACGCCGGCGACGGCCGCCAACCGGCCGGTGATGCGGTCGATCAGCCCGAACTCGCCGACCTGGGGGATGGTCATGACCCGACTCCTGGCGTGCGCGTACCTGCCCCGTACGGTAGCGGCTGCCGGCACGCCGGACCCGGTACGCACCCGGCCGGCGTGCCGCGTGACCCACCCGTTCGCCCCAGCCATGTGGCCGGCGTACCGGCGCGACGCGGGGCCCGCCGGCCGGCGTACCGGCGGGTGGTAGACCTGTAGGCGTGGCTGACGACGTCACCCGCACGGCGGCGCGGCTGGGGCTGATCGTGGCGGTCCCGGTGGCGGTGCTGGTCGGGATCCTGGTGTTCGGGCTGCTGCGCGACGCGCTCGCGCCCGGGGACGCGGCCTCGTCGTCGCCGGACCCGGCCGCGACCACGCCGGTCACCACCGAGCTGCGGACCCTGTCCGAGCGTGAGGAGGTGGTGTGCCGGGCGCTGCTGTCCCAGGTACCGCAGAGCCTGGGCGAGTTGGCCCAGCGGCCGGTGACCGCGGGGGCGGAGCAGAACGCCGCCTACGGCGAGCCGCCGGTGGTGCTCGCCTGCGGTGTGCCGACGGCTGCGGTGGCGCCCACCGACCAGGTGTGGGTGGCCGGCGGGGTCTGCTGGTACGCCAACGAGCGCGACGGCGCCACCGATCTGGTCAGTGTGGACCGTGAGGTGCCGGTCCGGCTGACCGTGCCGGACGCGCACGGCGCGCCGCTGCAGTGGGCGGCCGAACTGGGTGACGTGATCGTCGCCGAGGTGCCGCCGGCCGACACCGCGCCCACCGGCTGCTGGGAGGGCTGAGCCGCCGACGGCCGGCCCGCCGCCGTACTCCCCCGCCGGCACCCGCACTCGACCTTGCGGCCGACGACCGCCTTCTCGACGAACACCTTCCGGTACGCCGGACGAGCCACGTGGTCGGTGGTGGCACCCCGGGGCTACACTGCCAGAGCGCGGCGCACCGCCGTGTCCGACCAGTTTCCCGATCAGGCGGTGTCGCGTCGCGTGGTCTGCGAGCAACCAGATGGGCCGACCGGCCGTGGTCGGCCGTTGCCGCCCTGCGGGGCGCCGGGAGCGAGGAGGTGACCGCCGTGGCAGACGGTGACAGTAGTCGCCGGCACCGTGCTGGCGACCACGGCGGCCCGTTCCGTCGCTCCGCCAGCCCGGTGCGATAACCAGGACCATCTGACGGCGCGGGTCCCCACGCCGGCCGCGCCCGGCCGGCACCGGTCCCGAGAGTCTCCGACCCTCCCGGGGACGCCGCGCGTGGACGTCACGCACCCCGGCGGAGTCTCCGCCGACGCTGGCACAGGGGGGTTGGACCATGGTCTCGAAGCTGCGCGACCTGGCCCGCGACGGCGACCTGGAGGCGCTGCGGGCCTGGCTCGGCGAACACGGCACGCTCGACATCACCGAGGCGCTGGTCCGGTTGGAGCCGGAGGACCGGGCGCTCCCGTTCCGCCTGCTGGACAAGGACCGGGCGCTGGCGGTGTTCGAGGCGCTGGACCCGGTGCACCAGCAGCAGCTGCTGGAGGCGCTGCGGGAGGAGCGGGTCCGCGAGCTGGTGCACGCGCTGCAGCCGGACGACCGGGCACGCCTGCTCGACGAGATGCCGGCGGCGGTGGCCGCCCGCCTGCAGGCGGGGCTGCCGCCGGAGCAGCGGGCGGCGACCGCGGTGCTGCTCGGCTACCCGGCCGGTTCGGCCGGCCGCATCATGACCCCGGACGTCACCAACGTCCGGGCGAGCATGACCGTCGCCGACGCCCTGGCGAAGGTGCGCCGGGCCGGGCGGCGCCCCACCCGCGCGCAGATCCTCGTGCTGCCGGTCACCGACGACCAGCGGCGGCTGATCGGCGTGGTGGACCTGGCGGACCTCGTCACCGCCGCCCCCACCACCCGGATCCGGGACCTGATGCAGCCGGAGACGCTCTCCGTGCGCGCGGACGAGACGCAGGAACGCGCCGCCCGCCTGATCCAGGAGGCGGACCTGCTGGCGTTGCCGGTGGTCGACAGCGAGAACCGGCTCGTCGGCATGATCACTGTGGACGACGCCATGGAGATCGTCGAGGAGGAGGACACTGAGGACTTCTCCCGCGCCGGCGGCGCCGAGCCCCTGGACCAGCCGTACCTGACCGCGAGCGTGTTCCGGCTGGCGCGGTCCCGCGCCCCCTGGCTGCTGGTGCTCGCGGTCGCCTTCACCCTCACCGTGGTGGTGCTGAACTCGTTCGAGAGCGCGCTGGCCGCCCTGCCGGCGCTGGCGTTCTTCATCCCCATGCTCATCGGCACCGGCGGCAACTCGGGCGCCCAGGCCGCCACCCTGGTGGTCCGCGCGATGGCGGTGGGCGAGGTGAGGTTCAGCGACCTGACCCGGATCATCCTGCGGGAGATGCGGGTGGGGCTGGTGCTGGGCACCATGCTGGCGGCCGTCGCAGCCCCGGTGGTCTCCCTGCTGTACGGGGTGCCGATCGGCGCGGTCATCGGGGTGACCCTGGTCGCCATCTGCACGTGGGCGTCGTTCGCCGGCGGGATGCTGCCGCTGCTGGCCAAACGGGCGGGAATCGACCCGGCGGTGGTCTCCTCCCCGCTGATCGCCACCCTGGTCGACGCCACCGGCCTGGTGCTGTACTTCCTCGTCGCCCACGCGGTGCTCGGTGACAAGCTGCGCGACGGCGCGGTGGCGCTGGGCGGGTTGCTCGGCTGACGACCCGCCCGGCACCGCCCGGGCCGGTGCGAGCCGCCGGGCCGGCACGGCCGACGGCCGCCGTCAGATCATCGGGTGCTCGGGCTTGGTGGAGCGGGACATCAGGGCGGCCACCGCCTCCCGCGGGTCCACGCCCTCGTGGCAGACCCGCTCCACCTGCTCGGTGATGGGCATCTCCACACCGTGTTCGCGCGCGAGGTCCCGGATGGACAGGCAGCTCTTCACCCCTTCGGCGACCTGCCGGGTGGCCTTCTCCGCCTCCGCGAGCGTGTACCCGCGGCCGAGGTACTCGCCGAAGGTCCGGTTGCGCGACAGCGGCGAGGAGCAGGTGGCCACCAGGTCGCCGAGCCCGGCCAGCCCGGCGAAGGTGAGCGGGTCGGCACCGAGCCGCACCCCCAGCCGGGTGGTCTCGGCCAGGCCACGGGTGATGAGGGTGGCCTTGGTGTTGTCGCCCAGCCGCATGGCGGTGGCGATCCCGTACGCCACGGCGATGACGTTCTTGACCGCGCCGCCGAGCTCACAGCCGATGACGTCGTCGTTGGTGTAGGGCCGGAAGTACGGCGTGGTGGTGGCCTTCTGCAGGGCGGCGGTGCGGTCCGGGTCGACGCCGGCGATCACCGAGGCGGTCGGCTGCTCGGCGGCGATCTCCGCGGCCAGGTTGGGACCGGAGACCACCACCACCCGCCGCGGGTCCACCCCGGCCACCTCGACGATGACCTCGCTCATCCGCTTGCGGGTACCCAGCTCGATGCCCTTGGCGAGGCTGACCAGGGTGGCGTCGGGGGCGATGTCGTCCCGCCACCGGGTGAGGTTCTCCCGCAGGGTCTGAGAGGGCACCGCCAGCGCCACCAGCTCGGCGTCGTGCAGCGCCTCGGCCGGGTCCGAGGTGGCGGTGACCCGGTCCGGCAGGCGGACCGACGGCAGGTACGCGGGGTTGGTGCCGTACTCGCGGATGGCCTGGGCGACCTGCTCCCGCCGTGCCCACAGGGTCACGTGGTTGCCGGCGTCGGCGAGCACCTTGGCGAAGGTGGTGCCCCAGGAGCCGGCGCCGAGTACCGCGGCCCTCACCGGCCCTCCTCCGCGGGCTCGGTCAGCCGGGCCGGGGGTGTCTCCTGTCGGATCTCGGCGAGCATCCGGGTGAGGTGGTCCATGATCACCTCGGTGATCTCGTGGAGGGTGGCGGAGGTCACCGGCGCGCCGCGGAACCGTTCCAGGTCGACCGGTGGGCCGGCCACCACGGTCACCGGGGTGCCGAACCGCAGCCGCAGCTTGGAGGTGAGCGGGTCGTAGATCGCCTGCGGCCCCCAGCTCACCACCGGCACCACCGGTGCACCGGTGGCGAGCCACAGCCGCGCGACGCCGGTCTTGCCGCGCATCGGCCACCGCTGCGGGTCCTTCGTGGTGGTCCCCTCCGGGTAGATGATGACCGCGTCCCCGGCCCGGACCGCGGCTTCCGCCGCCACCAACGCCTGGCCGGCGTCGGCGGTGCCGCGGCGTACCGGGATCTGACGCAGCCGGCGGAGGATCCAGCCGAGCACCGGCACGTCGAAGACGCTCTGCTTGGCGAGGAACTGCGGCCAC
>CAZSNW010000157.1:0-6571 GCA_964608245.1 uncultured Micromonosporaceae bacterium | reverse complement strand
GCGTGGGCGGGGGCCGGCCGGGTAGGGGGCACGCGGGCGGGTGGGGGGGGGGGCGGGGCCCCCCCCCCGCGCCGCCACCACGAACCGGGCCATCAGCATCGCCTCGAAGCACAGCAGCAGGGCCGCGGCACCGAGCGCGACCGCGAGCACCGACCGGCCGCCGGCCGCCGCCGCCACCGGGGGCGCGATGACGAACAGCGCCATCTCGAACTCGATCGCGCTCACCAGGTTCGCCCGGATCCGGTGCCGGTGCAGCCACGCGACCACCCCGCCGGCCGCGCCGCCGGGCGCGGGCAGGGCGGCCCGGGCACCGGCCTGGGGGCCGGCCACCGGAGCGCCGACCGAGGAGCCGGCCACCGGAGCGCCGACCGGGGTGTCGGCCGCGCGCGGGCCGGCCGTCGACCCGGCCTCGCCGTCCCGCCCGACCGCTGCCACCCCACCCGAGCGGGCGGCCATCAGTGCGCGTACCCGGTCGGTCTCCGCCCCGTTGAGGTAGAACACCAGCGACAGGAAGACCACGCCCACCAGCGCGTACAGGAACACGTCGTCGCCGGTGGTGCGGTGAAGCCCGCCCAGCAGCGCCGCCGCGCACGCCAGCACGCGTACCCGGTCGAGCAGGAAGTCCAGCCAGGAGCCGACCATGGAGCGCTGGTCCCGCAGCCGGGCGAGCTTGCCGTCGACGCAGTCGACCGTGAACGCCAGGTGGTAGAGCACCGCGCCGGTGATCCACCACGCCGGCGACGCCTGCCAGAACGCGACCGCGGCCGCGACACCCAGCAGGAACGCGGTCACCGTGAGCCGGGTCGGGGTGATCCACGCGCGTGGCGCGGCCAGCCGCACCAGGTGCCCGGCGACCGAGTCGACGAGCAGCACCGTCCACCACGAGTCGCGCGCCTTGTAGGTCTGCCGCACCCGGCTCATCGGCACCAGGGCCACGGGCTCCTCCCGGCTCCGTCAGGCTCCCACGGACCCCGACAGGGTAGTCGGCCTCACTCGGCCGGCAGGCACCGCACCACGGCCTTGCCGGTGTTGCGGCCCTGCAGCATGCCGAGGAACGCCTCGACCGCGTTCTCGATCCCGTCGGTCACCGTCTCCTCGTACCGGATCTTCTTCTCGTGCAGCCACCGGCTCATCTCCCGTTCGAACCGGTCCCGCAGGTGCCGGTACGAGGTGACGAGGAACCCTCGCAGGGTGAGCTGCTTGGTGACCACCAGCGCCAGGTTGCGCGGCCCGGGCTGCGGCTCGGTGGCGTTGTACACCGAGATCGCTCCGCACATCGCCACCCGCCCCATCGGCCGCATCGCCGCGATCGCCGCCTCCAGCTGCTCGCCGCCGACGTTGTCGAAGTACACGTCGATGCCGTCGGGTGCGGCCTCGCGCAGCCGCTCGCGTACCGGGGTGTCGTGGTAGTCGAAGGCCGCGTCGAACCCCAGCTCGCGCAGCCAGGCGACCTTCGCCTCCGAGCCCGCGCTGCCGACCACCCGGGCAGCGCCGCGCAGCTTCGCGATCTGCCCGGCCACGCTGCCCACGGCGCCGGCGGCGGCCGAGACGAACACGGTCTCCCCCGGCACCATGGCCGCCACCTCGGTGATCCCCACCCAGGCGGTGAACCCGGTCAGCCCCAGCACCCCCAGGTACGCCGACGCAGGCGCCACGGTCGGGTCGACCACCCGGGTGCGGGCGGCGTCCAGCACCGCGTGCTCACGCCAGCCGGCCTGGTGCACCACCAGGTCGCCGACCGCCCGGTCCGGGCTGCGGGAGACCACCACCTCCCCCACCGCAGCGCCGTCCATGGGCGCGTCGAGGGCGAACGGCGGCACGTAGGAGGGGACGTCGTTCATGCGCCCGCGCATGTACGGGTCGACGGAGAAGTAGAGGTTGCGGACCAGCACCTGCCCCTCGGCCGGCTCCGGCAGCGCGACCTCGACCAGGGCGAAGTCGTCCGGGGCGGGCCAGCCGCGGGGGCGGGACCGCAGGTGCACCTGTCGGGTCTTCATCGCATCCTCACGCCACGATCACCCCCGGGGCCGGGTACGCCCGGGGTGGTGCCCGGTGTGCCGGGGTGCCGGTACGCCGGTCACTTGGTCACGGTCCGGTCACGGGTCGTCGGCGCGAGCGTACTCCGCCACCACCAGCCGGCTCACGTCCGCGGGCGTGGCGTCGGTGGTGTCCACCGTGAGGTTGGCGAGTTCGGCCAGCCAGCGCGCCCGCCGGGCGCGCTGGCTGGCCAGCACGGTGACCGGGTCGGACCCGTCCCACGGCCGGTGCACGCCGCGGGCCGCCCGCCGGGCGAGCACCTCCACCGGCGCGTCCAGCCACACGACGTACGCGTCGGCGAGCAGCGCCCGGCACCCGGGGTCCTCGACGACGCTGGCCGCCGGGGCGATCACCGCCGCCGGGGGCTCGGCCATCGCGCGGGTCAGGTGGTCGACCTCCCAGGCGTGCAGGGCCGTCCGCCCGTACCGCTCCATGAAGGTGGCCGCGGTCATCCCGTACCGCTCGGCCAGGTCCAGGTCGCTGTCGCGGACCGGACGGTCGAGCAGCGCGGCCACGCGTACGGCCACGCTGGTCTTGCCGGCCCCCATGAGGCCGAGCAGGACCAGGTGACGGGAGCTCACGCCGGGACCGACACCCCGATGCCGCCGCGGGTCTGGGCGCCGTAGCGTTCCTTGGCCGCGGCCAGGTCCAGCGGCCGCAGCTGGCTGCGGGCCGCCACGGCCTGCTCGTCGAGCAGGTGGGCGGGCACCACCCACACGACCTCGAACTCGATGCCGTCCGGGTCCCGGCCGTACAGGCTCTTGGTGGTGCCGTGGTCGGTGGCGCCGACCAGCGCGCCGACCTCGGAGAGCCTGATCGCGATCTTCTCCAGAGTGTCCAGCGTGTCGACCTCCCAGGCCAGGTGGTAGAGGCCGACACCGCGGCCCGGCCGCGCGGCCGCGCCGTGAACCTCGAACAGACCGAGATCGTGATCGTTGGTGGAGTCGGAGGCCTGGAGGAAGGCCGCGCGCATCCCCGGCGGGGTCATCGCAACCCGACGGAAGCCGAGGACGTCGGTATAGAAGGAGACGCTTCTCTCCAGGTCACTGACGAACAACACGGCATGGTTGAGGCGGGTGATTCCCATCGCTGCTCCCCTCGCGGACGGGCCCTTCCCGTTTCCGCCTACTCTACAACTTGTTGATGTAACAAATTCTTCCGACGAAGACATCGCCGCAAGGCGGACCACCGGCCCGTCGCCGCTGGCACGGGTCCGCGAGCTGTGCCGCCGGTTCCCCGACGTCACCGAACGGCTGAGCCACGGCGCCCCCGCCTGGTTCGTCCGCGGCCGGCGCAGCTTCGCCACCTGCTGGCCGTACGGGCACCACCAGCACCACTTCCCCCACCTGTGGCTCGCCGCCCCGCCGGGTGCCCAGCGTGCGCTGGTCACCGCCGACCCGGCGCGCTACTTCCGCCCGCCCTACGTGGGCGTACGCGGGTGGATCGGCGTACGCCTGGACGGCGACCCCGACTGGGGCGAGATCGCGGTGCTGGTCGAGGAGGCCTACCGGACGGTGGTCCCCAGCGCGTACGTCGGCCGACCCCGCACCCCGCGCCGGCGCTGAACCGCCGGGCCACCCTGCCCGGCCACGCTGTCGTACCGGCTCGTTAGCCTGCCCGGCGTGCGCGCCGCGGCGTACCACCAACCCCGCCTCGACGAGGCCCTCGCCGACCCCCTCGACGTCGACCTGTCGCGCGTCACGTTCGTCGTCCTCGACCTGGAGACCACCGGCGGGCGGCCCGAGGAGGTCGGCATCACCGAGATCGGCGCGGTCAAGGTCCGCGGCGGCGAGACCCTCGGTGAGCTGGCCACCCTGGTCAACCCGGGCGTGCCCGTCCCCCCGTACATCACCCTGCTCACCGGCATCACCACCGCGATGGTGGTCGAGGCCCCGCCCGTGGAGGCGGTGCTGCCCACGCTGCTGGAGTTTCTCGGCGACGCGGTGCTCGTCGCCCACAACGCCCCCTACGACGTCTCCTTCCTCAAGGCCGCCTGCGCCGCCCACGGGTACGCGTGGCCGAAACCCGTGGTGATCGACACCGCGGTGCTCGCCCGCCGGGTGCTCGTCGCCGACGAGGTGCCCAACCGGCGGCTCGCCACCCTCGCCGAGTACTTCCGCACCACCGTCCGGCCCCGCCACCGGGCGCTGGACGACGCCCGGGCCACCGTGGAGGTGCTACACGGGCTGATCGGACGGCTCGGCAGCTTCCGGGTGCACACGCTGCGCGACACGCTGGAGTTCGTCCGCGACGTGAGCCCCGCCCAACGCCGCAAACGCCACCTGGCCAACGGGCTCCCCCACGCGCCGGGGGTGTACGTGTTCCGCGGCGCCGACGACCGGGTGCTCTACGTCGGCACCTCGGTGGACGTCGCCACCAGAGTCCGCTCCTACTTCACCGCCTCGGAGAAGCGCCCCCGGATCAAGGAGATGATCGCCGCGGCCGAGAAGGTGGAGGCGGTCGAGTGCGCCCACGCGCTGGAGGCGCAGGTGCGGGAGCTGCGGCTGATCGCCGCCCACTCCCCGCCCTACAACCGGCGCTCCAAACGACCCCACCAGGCGTGGTGGCTCAAGCTCACCGCCGAGCCCTACCCCAGGCTGTCCCTGGTGCGCACCGCCGGCGACGACGCGGCGTACCTCGGGCCGTTCCCGCAGCGCCGCAGCGCCGAAGCGGCCGCCGCCGCGGTGTACGAGGCGGTGCCGCTGCGCCAGTGCAACCAGCGGCTGTCGCTCCGGCGGACCGCGCCCGCCTGTGCCCTGGCCGAGATGGGGCGCTGCGTCGCCCCCTGCGAGCACCGCGTCACCCCCGAGGAGTACGCCCAGCAGGCCGCCGACCCGGTGCGGCGCGCGGTCACCGGCGACCCCGGGCCGCTGGTGGAGGCGCTCCGGGCACGCATGGAGCGGCTGGCCGCCGCAGGCCGGTACGAGGAGGCGGCGCGGGTCCGCGGCAGGCTCGCCACCCTGCTGCGCGCCTGCCTGCGGATGCAGGGGCTGCGGGGTCTGGTGTCGATCGCGGAGCTGGCCGCCGCCCGACCCGCCCGCGGCGGGTGGGAGCTCGCCGTGGTCCGCCACGGCCGGCTCGCCGGCGCCGGGTACGCCAAACCGGGTGTCCACCCGCGACCGGTGCTGGAGGCGGTGCGGGCCACCGCGGAGACGGTGGTGCCCGGGCCGGGGCCGCTGCCGGCGGCGACCGCCGAGGAGACCGAGCGGATCCTCGACTGGCTGGAGCAACCGGAGACCCGGCTCGTGCAGACAAGCGACGGCTGGGCGTGCCCGGTGGACGGCGCCGGCCGCTACGCCGGGCTGCTGGAGCAGATTTCGGTGGCCGGCGCGGCCGCCATCTGGTAGGCCGGTGGCGTGCCGACCCACGCCGACCGTCCAACTGTCGCCATGCCGGCCGCCGCCACCTTGCGATCGACCGCCGCCGCACCGGAGGCCCCGGTCTCCCCGGGCCGGGTGGTCGCCCTCACCGGCATCAACGGCGCCGGAAAGTCCACACTGGCTGAAGGGGTGCGGCGGGCGCTCGCCGGCCGCGGTGAGGACGTGGTGGTGCGCAAGCTGCGGCTTTTCGACAACCCGGCGTTCCACCACTACGAGGACGTGCTGCCCCGGATCGAGGCGGTGGACACCACCTGTGGCCGTGACCTGTGCGCGGCGCTGATCGTGCTGGAGTCGGTCCAGTTCGCCACCGACGTCGCGGAGGAGAAGCGACGGGGCCGCATCGTGCTGTGCGACCGGTACGCGACGTGCACGCTGCCGTTCCTCACCGCGTACGGGTACCCGGAGCGGTGGGCGGAGCTGCTCGCCGGCCTCGTGCCCGCACCGGACGCGGTCTGCCACCTGGCGGTGCCGGTCGAGGTGACGGTGGAGCGGCGTCGACGGCTCGGCGAGGAGGTACCGCCCGAGGAGGTGACGTTCCTACGCCGGATGGCGGCACTGCTGCACGAGGATGCGCTCGCCCGCGGCGGTCTCGTGCTGGATGCCGAACTGCCGCCGGACGTGCTCGTCGACCGGGTCCTCGCGTGGCTGGACGGGTCGTCGGATACCGCCCCTGCCGCGGCCTGACGGGGGCGTGTGCCCTCTTCCGGAAGGAAGCTCGCAAGCACGGACACGGGCTCGCAACGGAGATCGAACCCGAGCGAGACCGTCGTCAGCCGTCGCCATTAGACGTATGACCGCGGCCGTGACAACCCCGCCGTGCGGCTGCCACCTGGTACTCGGGATACCCCCGCGTGCGCGTAGACGACTTACCGTCTAATCGAGACGGCACTCGCAAGCATGGAACACCCCCGGGGACGACCGCAGAAGGCCAACACCCAACGTCTTCAATTCGGGAACACCCCCGCGTGCGCGGGGACGACGACCGGCTGGTCGAGCCGAGGGTGATGGTGGCGGGAACACCCCCGCGTGCGCGGGGACGACGAGCTGGGAATCAGCCCGGAGCAGCTCGCGAAGGGAACACCCCCGCGTGCGCGGGGACGACACCCAGTCGAGCTTGGTGGCGTCCTTACCGGACGGAACACCCCCGCGTGCGC
>CAZSNW010000156.1:0-6600 GCA_964608245.1 uncultured Micromonosporaceae bacterium | reverse complement strand
GTGGTGGATGTGCCCGCCGGTGATGCCGAACCGGGACTCGATGTCGGGCGGCGCCAGCGGTGCCACGTCGGCCACCAGGTCGGAGGTGCCCGGCGCGTACCGGTCGCAGATGGCGAGCAGCCGGGCGACGTAGCCGTCGAGTTCCTTCTCCCACGAGCTGCCCGCCGGCGCGTACGGCACGGACTGGACGAACAGGGCCGACGAGTGGTGCCCGGCGGCGTCCTGCAGCGACGGGTCGACGGCGGTGTGCCCGTACCACTCGATGGTCGGCTCGTCCGGCAGCCGGCCCGCCTTCACCTGCTCCCACATCGCCCGCAGCGCCGCCAGCGGCGAGCCGCCCGGCTCCGAACCGGGCAGCAGGTGGATGGTGGCGCCGAACGGGTTCGGGGCGTCGTCGGGCAGGCAGGAGAAGCGCGGCAGATCCCGTAACGCCAGGTTGACCTTGAGGGTGGTGCCGGTGCGGCGGACCGCCGCCATCCGGCGCACCAGGTCGGCGGGTAGCGCCTCCTCACCCACCAGGGACATCAACCGGTACGGGTCGCACGCGCCGAGCACCACCGGCGCGGCGATCTCCCGGCCGTCGGCGAGCAGCACGCCTTCGACCGCGCCGCCACCGACCCGGATCGCGGCCACCTCCGCACCGGTGACCAGCACCGCGCCGGCGGCCCGGGCGGCGTCGGCGAGCACCCGGGTGACCGTGCCCATACCGCCCTCGACCACCATCCACGTGCCGTCGGAGCCGGGCAGCCGGCACATGTTGTGGACCAGGAAGTTGTGCCCGGTGCCCGGGTCGTCCGGTCCGGCGTGCGCCCCGGACAGCCCGTCGGTGACCGCGTACATTGCGACGAGCAGCTCGCTTGTGAACCCGAACCGGTCCAGGTACTCCACCACCGAGCCGCGGACCAGGTCGACGAAGACCTTCCGCAGCGCCGGGCGGATGTAGCGCTCGGCGGTCTCCTCCACCGGCAGCGGCTCGGCCAGCCACGCCGGCGCCAGGTCCTCACGCAGCGCGGCGATCTCGGCAGCCAGCGCGTCGTCGGCGGCGAGGTCCGCCTCCGAGGTGAACCGGGCGAGCAGCCGGCGGGCGTTCTCACGGTCGGTGCCGAACCACAGGTACGGCGAGCCGACCGGTCCGGGGGTGGGCAGCACGTAGTGCGGGTCGCGCCGGCGCACCGGGATGCGGATGTCCAGTGTGGCCATGAGCTCCGGCGGCATCAGCCCCAGCAGGTACGCACCGGTGGAGTGCTTGAGGTCGGGCACGGCGGGGAACGGCTGCTCGGTCCGGGCGGCGCCACCGATCACCGGCGCCGCCTCGAGCACCACCACCCGCAGGCCGGCCCGGGCCAGCAGGGCGGCGGCGACCAGGCCGTTGTGACCGGCGCCGATGACCACCACATCGGTACGCGTCGACAGCTGCACAGGACCCTCGTCGATCACCGGCTCAGTCTATGAGTCGTTGGACGGTGCGTGGCGGGCCCCGCGATCCCGCCGGTGGTGGGGTTCACAGAGTCAGCGGCCCGGGCCGTCCACGGTCGACTGCTCCCTATCGTGTGGAGCGCGTGTCCGCCGTCGGCGGGCGCGCTGATTCACGGGGATCTGTTGGGGAGGGTGTCACGTGCTTGTGCAGTGGGGCCGGTTCGTGGCGCGCGCCCGCTGGTGGGTACTGCTCGCCGCCGTGGCGCTGGTGGCGGCCGGCGCGACCTGGGGCACCGGGGTGTTCGGGGTGCTGACCGGCGGTGGCTTCACCGACCCGGACAGCGAGTCGACGATCGCCCAGGAGCGGATCCTCGAGGAGATCGGCGACCGGGACTTCGACCTGGTGGTGCTCTACTCGCACCCGGACACCGCGGTGACCGACCCGGCCTTCGCGGACGCGGTCGGCGAGGTGGTGGAGGCGCTGAAGGCCCGGCCGGAGGTCGTGCAGGTGCTGAGCTGGTACGAGACCGGGGCGCCGAACCTGGTCTCGCACGACCAGCGGGCCACCTACCTGGCGGTCCAGTTGGCACCGGACGACGAGGACGAGCTTCTCGAGGCGTACCGCGGGGTGGCACCGCTGCTGCCGGCCGACGGGCTCGTCACCCAGGTGGGCGGTGCGGTGGTGCTGCTGGAGGAGTCCAACATCCAGACCGAGAAGGACGTGGTCCGGGCCGAGCTGCTGTCCTTCCCGGTGCTGCTGCTCCTGCTCGTGCTGGTGTTCCGCAGTCTGGTGGCGGCGGCCGCACCGCTGGTGGTGGGCGGACTGGCGATCCTGGGCGCGTTCCTCGCCACCCGGTTGCTGACCATGGTCACCGAGGTGTCGATCTTCGCGATCAACGTCATCACGGTGATCGGGCTGGGCCTGGCGATCGACTACGCGCTGCTGATCGTCAACCGGTTCCGCGAGGAGCTGCGCGCCGGCCACCCGGTCGACGAGGCGGTGGCGCGCACCATGGCCACCGCCGGCCGGTCGGTGTTCGTCTCCGCGGTCACCACCGTCCTCGCGCTGGCGAGCCTGCTGATCTTCCCGCAGGTGTTCCTGCGCTCGATGGCCCTGGGTGGGATGTCCGCCATCACGGTGGCGATGCTCGGCGCGCTGACCGTGCTGCCGGCCCTGCTCGCGGTGCTCGGACCGCGGATCGACGCCGGCCGGGTGCGGCTGCCTCGCCTGCTGCGGCGCCGGGGCACCGCGCGGGTCGACGACCCGGCGGCGGCCGTCGGTGAGCCGCTCCCGGAGGGGTCCGACGACGGGGCCTGGGCCCGGGTGGCCCGCGCGGTGATGCGCCGGCCGTGGCCGGTCCTGGTCGGGGCGACCGCCCTGCTGGTGCTGCTGGCCAGCCCGGCCTGGCGGGTGGAGCTGGGCGGCTTCGACGAGCGGGTGCTGCCGCCCGGTGCCGAGTCCCGGACGGTGAGCGAGCGGATCGCGCAGGAGTTCCCGGGCGGTGTCGGCGAGCCGATCAAGGTGCTGATCTCCGGCGCCGACCAGCCGGCGGCCCAGGAGTTCGCCGACCGGGTGGCGGCGCTGACGGAGGTCACCGGGGTGTCGCTCGCCGCCGGGCAGGGCACCTCCTGGCTGCTGGAGGTGACCTACCCGGGGTCGCCCACCGGGGACGCCGCGTGGGACGCGGTCCGGGCGGTACGCGACCTGCCCCCGCCGGCGGGCGCCGAGGTCCTGGTGGGCGGGCGGACCGCGTTCGACGTGGACATGGTGGACAGTCTCGCCGAGGGCCTGCCGGTCATGCTCGTGATCATGATCGCGGTGATCATGCTGGTGCTGTTCCTGGCCTTCGGGTCGGTCGTGCTGCCGGTCAAGGCGGTGCTGATGAACCTGCTGTCGATCGGCGCGGCGGTCGGCGTGGTCGTGTGGGGCTTCCAGGACGGCCACCTGGCCGACCTGCTCGGCTTCACCTCGACCGGGTTCATCCAGCCGGCGATGCTGGTCCTGCTGCTCGCCGTCCTGTTCGGACTCTCCACCGACTACGAGGTGTTCCTGCTGTCCCGGGTGCGGGAGCACTGGGACCACACCGGTGACAACACCGCCGCGGTGGCCCACGGACTGCAGCGCACCGGTCGGATCATCACCGCCGCGGCGCTCCTGCTCATCGTGGTGGTGGGCGGCTTCGCCGCCGGTGAGATGGCCTACGTGAAGCTGCTGGGCGTCGGCATGATCGTGGCGGTGGCGCTGGACGCCACGGTGATCCGGATCCTGCTGGTGCCGGCGGTCATGCGGCTGCTGGGCCGGTGGAACTGGTGGGCGCCCGGACCGCTGTCGCGGGTCTACCGTCGCTTCCGTCTCGAGGGGCCGGAGGCGGCCGACGTCCGGAACTGACACCGTGGGCGGAGCGGGGCCGACGGCCCCGCTCCGCCCCGTCCGGCCCGCGCGTACCGTCGCGGGCGAGAATGTACCGGTGGGATCTCCGCGTGACGTGGTGCTGCTCGGTTCCACCGGGTCGATCGGCACCCAGGCGGTCGACGTCGTCCGCCGCAACCCGGACCGGTTCCGGGTGGTGGGGCTGGGCGCCGGCGGCGGCAACGTGGGTCTGCTCGCCGCCCAGGCGCTGGAGCTGGGTGTCGAGGTGGTCGCGGTGGCCCGCGCCTCGGTCGTCGAGGACCTGCAGCTCGCCTTCTACCAGGAGGCGTCGCGACGCGGGTACGCCACCGGCGACTTCCGACTGCCGAAGATCCTCGCCGGGCCGGAGGCGATGACCGAGCTCGCCACCTGGCCGGCCGACGTGGTGCTCAACGGCATGGTCGGCTCGCGCGGCCTGCGACCCACCCTGGCGGCGCTGCGCGCCGGGCGCACGGTGGCCCTGGCGAACAAGGAGTCGCTGGTGGCCGGCGGCCCGCTGGTGCGCGCGGTGGCCCGTCCCGGGCAGATCGTCCCGGTGGACTCCGAGCACAGCGCGCTGGCGCAGTGCCTGCGGACCGGCAGCGCCGACGAGGTCCGCCGGCTGGTGCTCACCGCCAGTGGCGGGCCGTTCCGGGGCCGGCGGCGCGACGAGCTCACCCACGTCACGGTGGCCGAGGCGATGGCCCACCCGACCTGGGACATGGGGCAGGTGATCACGCTCAACTCGGCGACCCTGGTCAACAAGGGTCTGGAGGTCATCGAGGCGCACGAGCTCTACCGGATCCCGTACGACCGGATCGAGGTGGTGGTCCACCCGCAGTCGGTGATCCACTCGCTGGTGGAGTTCGTCGACGGGTCCGCGGTGGCTCAGGTCAGCCCGCCGGACATGCGCCTGCCGATCGCGCTGGCGCTCTCCTGGCCGCACCGGGTGCCGGACGCCGCGCCGGCGGTGGACTGGACCACCGCCCACACCTGGCGGCTGGAGCCGCTGGACCACACCACCTTCCCGGCGGTGCAGCTCGCCAAGGCGGCCGGGGCGGCCGGCCGGTGCCGACCGGCGATATACAACGCGGCCAACGAGGAGTGCGTGGCCGCGTTCGTCGCGGGTCGGCTGCCGTTCCTCGGCATCGTGGACACGGTGGCGGAGGTCCTCACTCGGGCACCCGAGTTGGCCGAACCGGGTACTGTCGAGGAGGTTCTCGCCGCCGAGGAGTGGGCCCGCGCCACTGCGCGCGCCCTGATCGACCAGCGGCGGTCCGCGGCGGACTGAGAGGGGTGGGATGGACTTCGCGATCGGGGTGGCGCTGTTTCTCCTCGGGCTGCTGATCTCGATCAGTCTGCACGAGGCCGGGCACCTGGGCACCGCCAAGATGTTCGGGATGAAGGCCACCCGCTACTTCGTCGGGTTCGGCCCCACCGTCTGGTCGTTCCGCCGCGGGGAGACCGAGTACGGCATCAAGCTGCTGCCCATCGGCGGCTTCGTCCGCATCGTCGGCATGACGCCGCAGGACGACGACGTACGCCCGGAGGACGCGCACCGGGCGATGTGGCGGTTCCCGGTGTGGAAGCGCACCGTGGTGCTGGGCGCCGGTTCGGCCGCCCACTTCGTGGTGGGCTTCGTCATCCTGTGGCTGGTGTTCGGCTTCGTGCCGCTCAACGACTTCGACAAGCTGGAGACCGCCCCGCCGGTGGTGAACACGGTCTCCCCGTGCACGGTGGTCGAGTTCGAGCTGGACCCGGCCGGCCGGCTGCGGGAGTGCCGCCCGGACGACCCGCCGAGCGCCGCCGTCCAGGCGGGCCTGCGGCCCGGTGACGAGATCACCGCGTTCAACGGCGTCCCGGTGGCCGGGTGGAGCGACCTGACCGGGCGCATCCGCGCCGCCGGCGGCGAGACGGTGACGCTGACCGTGGTCCGGGACGGGGTGAGCCGGGACGTCACGGTGACGCTGCCGGTGGCCGAGCGGGTGCGGCAGGACGTGCCGCCGGACACCCCACTGGCCGAGATCACCGACGCCCACCTGGAGCGGGTCGGGGTGCTGGGCATCACGCCGCAGGTGCCGCGGACCGTGTACGGCCCGGTCACCGGCACCGGCATGGCGTTCGAGCAGACCGCGTTCCTGCTGCGGGCGGTCCCGGAGGCGATCGCCCGGGTCCCGGAGCGCATCCCGGCCCTGTGGGACGCGGTGTTCGGTGGCGCGGAGCGCAGCCCCGACACCCCGGTGAGCATCGTCGGCGCCAGCGTGATCGGCGGCGACCTGTGGGAGCAGGGCGAGTGGTCCGCCTGGCTGGTGCTGCTGGCCGCGGTCAACTTCTTCGTCGGCTTCTTCAACCTGCTGCCGCTGCTGCCGCTGGACGGCGGGCACATCGCGGTGGCGTGGTTCGAGAAGGCCCGCTCCTGGGTGTACGCCCGGTTGGGCCGCCCGGACCCGGGCATGGTCGACTACCAGAAGCTCATGCCGCTGACCTACGTGGTGATCCTGGTGCTGGGCGGGTTCTTCCTGCTCACCCTGGCCGCCGATATCGTCAACCCGGTGCGGTTGACCTGACCGCACCTGGCCGCCGCGACAACGGACAGGACGACGAGGAGAGATGAGCACAGTCGCGCTGGGGATGCCCACCGTGCCGCCGCAGCTGGCGAAACGGCGCCGCAGCAAGCAACTGATGGTCGGCACCGTGCCGGTGGGTGGCGACGCGCCGGTGTCGGTGCAGTCGATGACCACCACCCCCACCGCCGACGTGGACGCCACCCTGCGACAGATCGCCGAGCTGACCGC
>CAZSNW010000155.1:0-6611 GCA_964608245.1 uncultured Micromonosporaceae bacterium | reverse complement strand
GCCGGTCACCACCCTGACGAGCAACATCGGGCACCTGCTGTGGAGCGGGATCGTGCCCGGCGACCGGGTGGAGGCGCTGGCCCGGCACCTGTGCGGGGAGCGGATGTTCTCCGGCTGGGGCGTACGCACGGTGGCGGAGGGCCAGCTGGTCTACAACCCGGTGGGCTACCACACCGGCACGGTGTGGCCGCACGACACCGCGCTGGCCGCGGCGGGCCTGGCCCGGTACGGGCGGCGGCAGGAGGCGCGGCGGCTGGCGGTGGCGCTGCTGGAGGCCGCCTCCCACCTGGACAACCGGCTGCCCGAGGCGCTGGCCGGCTACCCGCGGGCGGCGACCCTGGTGCCGGTGCTGTACCCGACTGCCTGCCTGCCGCAGGCGTGGGCGACCGGGGCACCGTTGCTGCTGCTGCGGGTGCTGCTGGGGCTGGAGCCCCGGGGGGAGACGTTGTCGGTGTCACCGGACCTGCCCGGCTGGTTCGGCCCGGTGGAGCTGCGCGGCATCCCGGGGCGGTGGGGCCGGCTCGACGTCCGCGTCGACTGATCGCGAAGAATTTCCGTTTCATGACGTTTACGGGTGCGGATTCCGGGTAGAGACGGGGCGTCCGACCGGCCGGCGTCCGGCTGCGGTGCTACCGGGAGGTCCGCATGATCGTGGTGACCACCGACCACCTGCCGGGCCACGAGGTGCGTCAGGTGCTCGGCCAGGTGATCGGCGCCACCGTCCGACTCCGTAACGCATTCACCGAAGGGGTCCGCACCCTGGCCCGCGGCGACCTGAGCAAACGCGCCTCCAAGCACATGGCCGCCTGGCGGGAAGAGGTGATCGCCGAGATGGTGGAGCACGCCCGGCAGAAGGGCGCCAACGCGGTCATCGGGATGCGCTTCGACCACCGCGACGTCGCCGACGTGTGGGGGGAGATGTGCGCGTACGGCACCGCGGTGTACGCGGTGCCGCTGAGCCCGCGGGAGACCGGGTCGACCCCGCCGGCCGCCGCGCCGTCGGAGCCGTCGGTGGCGGGGGCCACCGGCCCGGAACCGCCGGCCTCGCTGGACTCCGGGGCGTCCCCGGGCGGCGGGCCGCCCGGGGGCGGCCCCGGCCCCGGCCCGGGCGGCCCGTCCGGTGGGTCGCGCGGCTCGGGCGGCAGGGGGTGGCCCGGCGGCCCCGGCCTCGGGGTGCCCCCGGTCAGCCGCGCACCGCGCGACGTTCGTGGTCCAGCAGCCAGCGTTTGACCGCCACACCCCACCGGTACCCGCCGAGCGCCCCGTCGGTGCGCACCACCCGGTGGCAGGGGACGAACAGCGCGGCTGCGTTGCGGGCGCACGCGGTGGCGGCCGGCCGCACCGCGGCCGGCCGCCCGGCCAGCGCGGCCAGCGCCGTGTAGCTCACCGGCGCGCCCGGCGGCACCGTCCGCAGCGCCTCCCAGGCGACCGGGAGGAACCCGTCGGTCCCCGGCGGGCACTGCTCGACCGGTACCCGGTCGGGCGCGGTCACGTCGCCGGCGAAGTAGTCGGCCACCGCCTGCGTGATCCCGCCCAGGTCCGCCACCGGCTCCGGCTTCTCCCGCCACTGTCCGGGCAGCAGGGCGAGCAGCGCGTCGACGTCCCGGGTGAACCCGGCCGCGCGTACCACGCCGGTGTCGGTGGCGACGATGGTGAACGGGCCGGCCGGGGTGTCGAGGGTGGTGGTCTTCACGCGCACCTCCACAGTCGCATCAGGGCGTACGAGCGCCACGGCGCCCAGTGCGCCGCGGCGTGGGCGGCGAGCGCCTCCGGGGCGTCGGGCAGTCCCAGCGCGGCCGCCCCGCGCCGGGCACCCAGGTCGGTGGCGAGGAACACGTCCGGGTGGCCGAGCGCCCGCAGCACCACGTAGCCGGCGGTCCAGGGCCCGATACCGGGCAGGGTACGCAGCCGCGCCAGCGCCTCGTCGCGGTCGGCGCCGGGGGCGAGGTCGACCCGGCCGTCGGCCACCGCGGCGGCCAGCGCCCGGATCGTCTCCCGTCGGCGGGCCGGCATGGCGAACGCCTCGTCCGGCAGCGCGAGCAGCGTCTGCGGGTCGGGGAAGGGGAGGAGCCGCCCCGTCGGGTCGCCCGGGTCCACCGGTGTCCCCGCCGCCGTGACCGGCTCGGCCGGCTCGGAGCGCCCGGCCCGGGCGGCCGCGCACAGCCGGGCGAGCACCGTACGGGCGGCGGCGACCGACACCTGCTGGCCCACCACCGCACGGACCGCGACCTCGAACCCGTCGGTCGACCGCGGCACCCGGATCCCCGGCTCCTTGGCCACCAGCGGGGCCAGCGCCGGGTCGGTCGACAGCAGCGCGTCGGTGGCGACCGGGTCGGCGTCCAGATCGAGCAGCCAGCGGCAGCGGGCCACCGCCGGGGTGAGGTCGCGCAGGTCGGCCAGGCGCAGCCGGGCGGTGACCGCGCCGGCGTCCGGCGTCAGGGTGAGCGACACGGTGGCCGGCCCGTGCGGCAGTCGCAGCGCCCGGTGGTACGCGTCGCCGGTGCGCGCGTCCAGTCCGGGCACGGTGCGGGCGCCGAGGAAGTCCAGCAGGGCGGCGGCGTGCAACGGCGGCCGGTACGCCAGCCGCAGGGTGAGCGTGCCGCCACCCGTGTCCGGACAGCGGTGGTGGCGCAGCGCCGACGGCGGCATCCCGTACGCCGCGCGTACCGTGTCGTTGAACTGCCGGACGCTGCCGAACCCGGCGGCGAACGCCACCGTGGTCACCGGCAGGTCGGTAGACTCCAGCAGGATCCGGGCGGTGCGGGCGCGTTGAGCCCGGGCCAGCGCCAGCGGGCCGACGCCCACCTCGGCCGCCAGCAGCCGGTGCAGGTGCCGGACGCTGTAGCCGAGCCGGCGGGCGAGGCCGGTCACCCCCTCCCGGTCGATCACCCCGTCGGCGATCAGCCGCATCGCGCGGCCGACCACGTCGGCGCGGACGTCCCACTCGGGTGAGCCGGGGACCGCGTCCGGCCGGCACCGCCGGCAGGCGCGGAAGCCGGCCGCCTCGGCCGCGGCCGCCGAGCGGTAGAACCGCACCCGGTCACGTCCCGGGGTGCGGGCCGGGCAGGACGGCCGGCAGTAGATACCGGTGGACAGCACCGCGGTGTAGAACCAGCCGTCGAACCGGCTGTCCCGGCTGCTGACCGCCCGGTAGCACCACTCGAAGTCCAGCTCCACGGGTCGATCCTGCCCGTTCGGACCCGCCATGTGCTCGCGGGAATCGGACCTGCCGGTGGGTCGTCGGCCACCGGGTATGCTGGCGGCCCGTGAGCCTCACCATCGGGATCGTCGGGCTGCCCAACGTCGGCAAGAGCACCCTGTTCAACGCGCTGACGCGCGGGCACGCGGTCGCGGACAACTACCCGTTCGCCACCATCGAACCCAACGTCGGCGTGGTCGACCTGCCGGACCCGCGGCTGCCGGTGCTGGCGGAGATGTTCGGGTCGGTTCGGATCGTGCCGGCGCAGGTGACGTTCGTCGACATCGCCGGCCTGGTGCGCGGCGCGTCGGAGGGCCACGGCCGGGGCAACGCGTTCCTGGCGAACATCCGGGAGGCGAGCGCGATCTGCCAGGTGGTGCGGGCGTTCGGCGACCCGGACGTGGTGCACGTGGAGGGCCGGGTCGACCCGGCGGCCGACATCGAGACGATCAACACCGAGCTGATCCTGGCCGACCTGCAGACCCTGGAGAAGGCCCTGCCCCGGCTGGAGAAGGAGGCGACCGCGAAGCGGGACCGGGCGCCGGTGGCGGAGGCGGCCCGCACCGCGGCGAGGCTGTTGAACGAGGGCACCACGCTGTACGCGGGGGCGCAGGCCGCCGGGCTCGACCTGTCCCTGCTGCGGGAGCTGTCGCTGCTCACCACCAAGCCGTTCCTGTACGTGTTCAACGTGGACGAGGAGAACCTCGCGGACGAGGCGTACCTGGACTCGCTGCGGGCGCTGGTGGCGCCGGTGGAGGCGGTGTTCATGGACGCCAAGATCGAGTCGGAGCTGGTGGACCTGCCGGAGGAGGAGCGGCGGGAGCTGCTGGCTTCGATCGGGCAGAAGGAGTCGGGCCTGCAGCAGCTGATCCGGATCGGGTTCGCCACCCTCGGCCTGCAGACGTTCCTCACCGCCGGGCCGAAGGAGACGCGGGCGTGGACCATCCCGGTCGGCGCCACCGCCCCGGAGGCCGCCGGGGTGATCCACAGCGACTTCCAGAAGCACTTCATCAAGGCCGAGGTCGTCTCCTTCGACGACCTGGTGGCCGCCGGCTCGCTGGCCGCGGCCCGGGCCGCCGGCAAGGTCCGCGTCGAAGGCAAGGACTACGTGATGGCCGACGGGGACGTGGTCGAGTTCCGCCACTCCGCGGTCGGCGCCGCCCGTCGCTGACCGACCGCGTGGGTCAGCGCTGCCCGGTCACCGTCCGGTACGCGTCCTCGATGCGGGCGGCCATGGTCACCTCGTGGGTGGTGATGCCCTGCCCGTCCCGGGCGGCCAGCCGGATGTGGGTGTGGCCGTCCAGCCGGGTGATGGTCGGCCGCACCTGGAGCGCGTCGGCCGCCACCTTGATCCGTTCGGTGAGGGCGGTGTGCTGCGCCTCGTCCAGCGGGAGGGAACGCACGAGCCCGTTCTCGGTCCGCCGCCAGCCGGTCAGCAACGCCAACGCGTCCTCGAGGTAGTCGTCATCTCGCGGGGTGCCCCGGGACGCGTACATCAGCCACCCCTCTCCGGAGACGAGGCCGACTGTGATCAACCCGTCGCCGATTCGTCACCGACCGGTGCCTTCAGTGTGACGGTCGCACCGTCGGTGTGTCCATGGTCGGATCCGCCGCCCGGCGGCGGGCCGTCCGGTCGGGACCATCGACCGATCGGACGGGTCGACGAGACTGGCCGACCGGCCGGCGCGGTCGCGCCGGGCGGGCGGCCCGTGAAAGCGGCACAGTTGGGGGGCAGTCCTGCTCGGGCGCGGGGGCCGGGGAGTTGAGCAGCGCGGGCGGAACCGGCAGCGTCACGTCGTCACCGAACGGCGAGCCCGCACCGGGGCGGTGGAACAGCACCTCGCTGATGGGCATGTGCCCCTTGTCGTCGACCTCCGGCGCCACCGGTGCCGGGATCTGACGGTGCCAGACCATCGCTTGGCCCTCCTGGTTCACGGTCACCGTGCTGGCCGGCTGGGCGGCCGCAGCCGCCTCGGCCGGACGCTCGTCGCGCCGGAAGATCTTACGGCCCAGCCAGATGACGGGGTCGAACTTGCGGTCGACCACCCGCTCCTTCATCGGGATGATCGCGTTGTCGGTGATCTTGATGTGCTCCGGGCAGACCTCGGTGCAGCACTTGGTGATGTTGCAGTACCCGATGCCCTGGCTCTTCCAGGCCAGTTCCTTGCGGTCGGTGCGGGCGTCCAGCGGGTGCATGTCCAGCTCGGCCGCCCGGATCAGCAGCCGCGGCCCGGCGAACGCCAGCTTGTTCTCCTCGTGGTCACGGATGACGTGGCAGACGTTCTGGCACAGGAAGCACTCGATGCACTTGCGGAACTCCTGCGACCGCTCCACGTCCACCTGCTGCATCCGGTACTCGCCCGGCGCCAGGTCCTCCGGCGGTGCGAACGCCGGCAGCTCCCGGGCCTTGACGTAGTTGTAGGAGACGTCGGTGACCAGGTCGCGGATCACCGGGAAGGTCCGCAGCGGGGTGACGGTGATCGTCTCGTCCTCGTCGAAGATCGACATCCGGGTCATGCACGCCAGGCGCGGCCGGCCGTTGATCTCCATGGAGCAGGAGCCGCACTTGCCGGCCTTGCAGTTCCACCGGCACGCGAGGTCCGGGGCCTGGGTGGCCTGCAGGCGGTGGATGACGTCGAGGACCACTTCGCCCTCGTTGACCTCGACCTTGTACTCCTGCAGCTGCCCGCCCGACGCGTCCCCGCGCCAGATCCGGAAGGTCCTCATCACTCCTCCTCGTCAGCCCTGCTCGCCGGTCGCGGACCGCGACTGGTCGGGCGAGACCGATTGCAGCTCCTCGGGCGTGAAGTACTTCTCCAGCTCCTCGCGGTCGAACAGCGCCATCAGCTCCGGCCGCATCGCGGGGGTCGGCGTCTTCTCGAGCTGCACCCCGCCGTCGGGCGTGAGCGAGCAGGCCAGGACGACCTTCCGCCACTCCGGGCTCATCTTCGGGAAGTCCTCCCGGGTGTGCCCGCCGCGGGACTCCTCCCGCATCAGCGCCGCGCGGGCGGTGCACTCGGAGACCAGCACCATGTTGCGCAGGTCCAGCGCCAGGTGCCAGCCCGGGTTGTACGCCCGGCCGCCGCCGGCGCTGACCCGGGCCACCCGCTCCTTGATGTCGTCCAGGCGCTTGAGCGCCTCCTCCAGCTCGTCGGCGCGGCGGATGATGCCGACCAGGTTGTGCATGACGTCCTGCAGCTCGGCCTGCAGCGCGTACGGGTTCTCGCCGTCCTCCCGCGCAAGCGGCGCGAGCGCCTTCTTCTCCGCCTCGGCGATCTGCGCGTCGGAGATCTTCGGGCGCGAGGACTGGGACGCGGCGTACGCGGCGGCGTGCTCGCCGGCGCGCTTGCCGAACACCAGCAGGTCCGACAGCGAGTTCCCGCCCAACCGGTTGGAGCCGTGCATGCCGCCG
>CAZSNW010000154.1:0-6635 GCA_964608245.1 uncultured Micromonosporaceae bacterium | reverse complement strand
AGCTCCGGGTGCGCAACGCCTGTGAGGCGGTTGCCTTCGCGTACAGGGAGGGACTGGTCGTGTGACCGATCCCGGTCTGCCCCGCGGGCCCAGGTCGCTGCCGGCTTCCGGGACGTTCCCCCGGCGCCGGAGATCGGCGAGGATGCTGCTCCGGAACTGCCGGACTTACCGGACTAAGGAGGTTCACATGCGCCGACGGTGGAGCCGGATCTTCGCCGGGCTCGTCGCGGCGGTGCTCGCCGGCGCTCTGCTCAGCGTGCCCGGTGGCAGCCCCGCACAAGCCAGTGGTTGGGCGTTCGCGCATCGGGAATGGACGTCCAACGGCGCCCAGGTGCGGTTGTACGGGCAGGCGTACGCTCACGACTACCTGTGCGGCATCAAGGACTGCGCGGACGCCAAGGGTCTCTACTTCCAGATGGTGTATCTCAGCGGCCCGAAGCCCGACAAGGCGCGCGTGTCGGCGTCGATCAAGTTCACCGGTAGCGCGATCGACGTCACGGTGTCCTACCCGTGGGGCGTCAGCGCCGGATTCACGGACGGCGGCGCCTCGTGCGATCACGGATGGTGGGAGTCGAAGACCGGCGTGACCTGGGTCGAGGTAAACTTCGGCAACGACGTGATCTGCAAGGCGTCGACCATAGTGGCGGTGACGGCGATGCAGCTCTCGACCACCGGGGCGGTCCGCCACGGTGGTTCGTGGGTGCCCCGCACGGCGACCGACTGCGTGGTGCTGGGCGCCTTCGGGTGCTGATGCCACGATCGTCCGATCGCCCGCAGGCCACCCGCGCGGTGGCGCGGGTGGCCTGCGCGGCCGTCCTCCTCCTCCTCGGAGGCTGCGTCTCCACGGCCGCCGAACCGTCCCCGATGAGTCGGGACGAGTGGATGATGCGGACCGCCCACCTGCTGGAGCAGTCGATCGGGGCGGAGGACGGTACGCCGGTGCTCGTCCTGCCGTCGGTCGGTGCGTCCGACACCTACGTCATGGCCCTGGCCATCAGCGCCCTCGGCGACCGGGCGGGCGAGGTCCTGGAGTGGATCGGGTTCGCCGACGATCGCGCGCACTTCGACCGGGGGCTGACACCGGAGGCGCTGGCCGCAGGTTACGCCGGACCGGTCTTCACCGCCAGGGAGGTGGTACGCGCCGACGCCACCGTCGACGGGCTGCTGGAGGACGGGCAGAAGGCGGTCCTCGCCGGTGTGGTCGACGACGCGCTGGCGGACCGGGACACCGAGTGGACCGCGTTCGACGCCCTGTACCTGCGCGAGGTCGCGCAGGCCCTCGGCGGCCCGGAGGACCGGGTCCGCGCGTGGGCCGCGGACGTGGCACGTGGCCTGGCCCTGGACTGCCGCGCCGACGACCACCTGCGAGACCTCGGCGCGCTCAGCGCGGTGTCGCCCGCGCTGGTGGACTGCCCGGTAGCGGACCTGGCAGCGACTTGGGACCGGGTGGCCGACCGGATCGCCGCCGACCTCGCCGGGGACGAGGCGGTGGCGTACCTCGGCTACTGCGAGGATCTGGTGGCGCTGGCGCGTATCCAACACCATCACTGGCCGGACGACCGGCAACGTCGGACCGTGGTGGCGACGCTGTTCGACCGGATGACGGCGCTCGTCGCCCAGGCGAGAGTCGAGGCGCCGCTCCAGTGCGTCGGTGGTGGGCTGCGGGGCACCGCCGACCTGCTGGGCACCGACCTGGTGGTACCGGACTACCTGGTCGGGTACGCGGCGGCGGTGCTCGGCGGCGGCGGTGAACCCCACCTCCTCCGGCTCGACGCCTCAGGCTGGGCGACCGTGCTGCGTATCGCCAGGATGACGGGCGCGTCGATTGATGTCGATGCGATCGTCGGTGCCCCCATTTTGAGCTCGGCCGGGCCGGCGCACCGGCTGGACCTGATGCTGGCCTCGCGCCCCGGTGGCGAATGGACGACCGAGTTCGCGGACCTGGTCGACAAGCTCAAGACCGAGGCGTCTCGTGACACCCTCGCCGCCTCAGTCCTCACCCGTGCGATGCTCGCCGGAGGTCCGGACGCCTGCGGTTCGCCCGCGGTCGACACCGTGCGCTCGTTGGCCGGGCCGGCCGGGAGTGGGAGACCGGCGGCGGCCGGTGACCTTGCGATCCGTGCGCAGGCCGTACGCGTGGTGCAGCGGTGCGGCCTGCCGTCGGACGATGCCGCGGCGGCGGTGGTGGAACGGGCCCGGGCAGTGCTCGGGCGGCTGGACGACGGGCAGCCGCCCGATCTGCTGCAGGCGGCCGACGCGGTGAGCGCGCTCTGCCTCCTCGACCCGGCCGCGCTGCCCGACCCGGACCTGCGGTGGCGGGCATACGCCGACCAGGCCGCGGAGAACGGGGGCAGTGTCGACCCGGCGATCGCCACCGTCTCGGTGGCACGCACCTACGCGCTCACGGTGATCGCCGCGGCTACCACCCCGAGGTGTGAGGCGGGGGAGGTGTTCTGAGTCGTGCGTAAGCGCTGGACGACGTGGGTGGTCACGGTCTGCCTCGGGCCGCTGCTCGCCGGATGCGGGGGGACGCAACCCACCGGCCCGGTCGTGGATAACCGGTCGTTGCTGGACTTCGAACGTACCCGCCGCGAACGCGTCGAGGAGCTGGTGGCGCAGTGCATGCGGGACCGGGGCTTCGACTACGAGCCGAGGACCGAGACCACATCGGACCCGGAGGTGCCGGCCGGCTCGCCGTTCGACCTGTCGCTGACCCGGGAGGAGGCGCAACGCACCGGGTTCGGCATCGTCGACGGACTGCTGGCGGAGCGGCAGGCGCAAGACCTCGGGCCGGACGACGGCGGGGAGGGAGCGACACCTCGCGCCGGCGGCGGGCCGGAGGGTGAGGCGCCGGAGCCCGGTACGGCCTACGACGACGCGTGGCAGTCGGCGCTCCACGGGAACCCGGCGACCGGTTCACCGGGCTGCCGCGACCTGGCGGAGGAGCAGGTCCGGGCGGAACTGGCCGCCGCCGGCCCCACCGTGGAGGACGTGCTGGTGGAGATCGTCCAACTCGTCGAGGCGGACCCCCGCTACCACGACCTGTGGGCGCAGTGGTCACGGTGCATGGCGGAACGGGGGGTGCCGGCGTCCGACATGACCACCCTGGCCCAGGACCTCGCCCAGGAGGCGAGTGAGCTGCTCCTCCCGCCTCCGCCTCGCGGGGAGGACGCTCCGCCCCCGCCCGCCCCGGCCGGTGAGGTGGACCCGGTCGCCGTGCAGGAGCTGCGGGACCGCGAGATCCGCGCCGCGGTCGCCGCAGTCGACTGCTTCGAACCCCTCAAACCCCGCTACTACGAGATCGTGTCCGACGCCGAACGGGCGGCGGCCGGCGGGTCCTGACGCGGACCGCGCCGGCGCGGTCGCCCGGGCCGGCGGTCAGCGGGACAGCAGCGCGACCAGCTCGGCGACCTCCGCCTCGTACTCCATCCACTCCACGTCGGGGCGGTAGCCGAGTTCGGCGTTGACCCGCGCCATGGGGTCGTTCTCCTTGGCGTTCCAGGTCTGCACCTGGGTGAGCTGCGGTTCGGCGGCCCGCAGCTCGCGCAGCATCCGGGCCTTGATCACCCGCTCCAGGCCGAGCCCCCGGTGGTCGGGCACCACGATGGTGTCGTACTGGTCCGCCCGGGTGGGGTGCTGCGCGGGCACGACCACCTCGGTCAGCGCCGCCACCTCGCCACTGTGCTCCTTCACCGCGAGCACCAGGTACGGGCGCATGCCCCGCCGGTTGAGGGTGTCGAGGCTGGCGGCGAGCCGGGCCGCGTCGTACGACGAGGGGTGCAGCCCGAGGTCGCCGGCCTCGACGCCCCGCCGGGTCGCCTTGGCGGCGGCGTACGCCTCCAGCCGCTCGGCCGGCAGGGTGCCGACGTAGCTCTCGATCCGGTAGCCCGGCGGGGCGGTCTCCGAGACCCGGGTGATCTCCGACCAGTCCACTCTGGCCAGATCGAGGACGCTGCGCTGCTCCACGTGCGCACAGCGGAACCCGAGGTTCTCCCAGAACCGGACCGCCGAGGTGCCGGCGACCACCTCCACCCCGAGGGAGCACAGGCCCTCGGCGGCGGCCCGCTCGGCGGCCGCCTTCACCAGCGCCCGGCCCACCCCCAGCTGCCGGACCTTGGGGTGGACGAGGACCTCCAGCACCCCGATGTCGCCCAGCAGCAGCACGTTGGCGTGGCCGACCGGGTCGTCGTGCCCGGGTATGTCCGCCAGCCAGCACAGGCGACGCTCGCCGGGCATCATCACCGCCAGGTACTCACGGAAGCGGGTCACCTGCCACGGCGGGTCGTCGGGCAGGTCGACCTCCAACGTGGCGTTGAGCCCGGCGACCACCGCGGCGATCTCCCGGTCGGTCGCCGTCGCCGGATCCCACGGGCGAACCCTCATCCGTACAGCTTGCCCCGTGACGTCGGAAAGCGGAAGCCCGGGAGGGGTGAGCCGGACCGCACCCGGTCAGCCGCGGCTGCGCCGGCCGTAGTCGTCGGCGACGTCGAACACCTGCTGTGCGTACTCGGTCACGTTGTTGTAGCTGAGCACCGCTTGCCACCACCCGGTGGGGGTGGCGAGGTCCCGGTTGTTGCGGCACAGGTAGTTGGCGGCGGCCAGCGCCGCGTCGTGGATGTTGTGCGGGTCGGCGATCCCGTCCCCGGTGGCGTCGACCTGCTCGCGCCGCCACGTGCTCGGGATGAACTGCATGGGGCCCACCGCCCGGTCGTACACTGGGTCGCCGTCGAGCAGCCCCTGATCGGTGTCGCGGACCAGCATCCGGTCGCCCTGGCCGTCCAGCGGCAGCCCGATGATCGGCGGCCACGCCCGGCCGTCCGGCTGCAGGGTGGCGCCACCGGCCCGGCCGTGGTTGGACTCCACCTGCCCGATCGCCGCCAGCGTGGTCCAGCTCAGGTGGCAGCGCGGGGTGGTCTCGGCCAGCACCAGTTCGGCGTAGCCGTACGCCTGGAGCGCGACGACCGGGATGCCGGTACGCGCGGACATCTGCTGCGCCCAGCCGCGCAGCGCGTCGGCGGGCAGCCGGTCCGGGCCGGTGCCCGGGAAGCCCTCCGTCCCCGGGGTGGGCAGCGGCGGCAGCGGGTCCGAGGTGGGGACGGCCGCCGGGACCGGGGCACCGCTGGGCGGCGGCGGAGCCTCGACGGCCGGCCCGGCCAGCGGGATCAGCACCGCGCCGGTGGTCGTCGCGGTGGCGATCAAAGTGAACACCAGGGCGGCGGGCAGCACCAGCCGGCCGGTCGGGCCGCGGGCCCAGCGCCGGGCGGCACGGGTGGCGCGCCGGGTCCCCCGGGCGGTGGCGGTCGCGGCCCGCAGCGCGGCGCGGCCGGCGACCGCCGGCGCCCGCAGCAGCCGACGGCGGTGGCGGCGCGGTCGTACCGCCTCGCCGACGGGTGCCGCCTCACCGGCGTCATCCCCGACCGTGGGTTCGTCCACCGCGGACACGACGGTCTCCGTGGCGACCGTGGCGGTGGGCACGTCGGTGACGCTCGGCGTGACGGCGGTGACCTCGACCGTGGCGGCGGTGTGCCCGTCGGCGGCGGCCGCGGCCGGAGCGTCCTCGGGCATGCTCTCGTCCAGCGGGCGTTGCAGGTCCCGCCGCATCGCCGCGGCCGGATCGGTCATAGCGTCGAGTATGTCGCACTCCGACCGATGCGGACCAGCCGAACGGGCCCGTATGCTCGATGACATGCCTCGTTACGACTTCCGGTGCCGCGTCTGCGGGGACACGTTCGAGGTGGACCGGCCGATCGCCGCGGCGGGCGACCCCGCGGACTGCCCGCAGGGGCACAGCGACACGGTGAAGCTGCTCTCCACGGTGGCCGTCACCGGCCGGGCCACCGCGCCCGCAGGTGGTGGCGGCTGCTGCGGCGGCGCCTGCGGCTGCCGCGGGTAGTCACGCCGCGTGGGTCCCGCCGTGGCCGCCGTCCGGCGAACGGGCGGTCAGGCCTGCCCGTTCGCCGGGGCGATCGTCCAGGTGTCGCCGGAGGCGAGCAGCGCGGCGAACTCCTCCTCCAGGCTCCCGGTGACCTCGGCCCGGGCCCGCTCCACCTGCGCGTTGACCAGCTCGTCGTAGGTGGGCCGGGCCACCCGGCGCAGTACGCCGACCGGCGTGTGCCGCAGGTCGGGGCCGGCCAGCCGGGACAGCGCGAACGCGTACGCCGGGTCGACCACCGTCTCGTCGTGGACGACGATCCGGTCCGGGTCGACCTCGGCGGTGGGCCGGACCTCCATACCGAACCCGCTCGCCGACGGCACCACGCACCACTGGCCCTGCGCGCCGAAGGTCACCGGCTGCCCGTGCTCCAGCCGGATCAGATAGTCGTCGCGGGTGGCCGGCTCCTTCAGCGGCGCGAACGCGCCGTCGTTGAAGATCGGGCAGTTCTGGTAGATCTCCACGAACGCCGAACCGCGGTGCTCGGCCGCCGCCCGCAGCACCGACTGCAGGTGCTTGCGGTCGGAGTCGATGGTGCGGGCCACGAACGTCGCCTCCGCGCCCAGCGCCAGCGACAGCGGGTTGAACGGCGCGTCGGTCGAGCCCATCGGCGTCGACTTGGTCACCTTGCCCAGCTCGCTGGTGGGCGAGTACTGCCCCTTGGTCAGCCCGTAGATCCGGTTGTTGAACAGCAGGATCTTCA
>CAZSNW010000153.1:0-6708 GCA_964608245.1 uncultured Micromonosporaceae bacterium | reverse complement strand
GTCGATGACCGTCCGGGCGAACGCCATCGGGTCGCCCCGGTTCTCGCCGAAGAACATCTCCGTACCGGGGCGGACCCGGGTCTGGTCGGAGCCCTCGGCGCCCATGTGCACCTGCACCACCACCAGGTCGGCCTGCTCCGCCGCCCGGGAGACCACGTCGGCGGCCTGGTTAAGGTCGATCACGCTGTTGGTCCAGGCGTACGGGCTGAAGCCGACCACCGCCACCGTCACCCCGTCGACCTCCACCACGGTGATCTGGTCGCGGAAGCCGGTGTACGCCAGGCCGTGCTCCTCCAGCGCCCGGCGGGTGTTCTGCAGCCCCTCCGGGCCGAAGTCGTTGCCGTGGTTGTTGGCGAGGTTGAGCAGGTCGAACCCGGCGTCGGCGAGGTGGGCGGCGTAGTGCGGCGGGGCGCGGAAGGCGTGGCAGGCGGTGCTGCCCTCGCCGCACTTGCGGTAGCCGGTGTCGTCGGTCAGCGGCTCCTCGAGGTTGCCCATGACCAGGTCGGCCGCGAGCGCCTCGCGGACCCCGTCGAAGAACCCCTCGCCGTCCCGCGGCGGCAGGCTGCCGGCGGTGCCCATGATGATGTCGCCGACCGCCGACAGGGTGATGGTGGCCGGTTCGTCCGCCGGCTCCGGCGTGGGCGCGGGCGCCGCCGTCGACGGCGAGGCGGAAGGGAGCACCCACGCCGGCGTCTCACCGTCGCCGGACGACAGCGCCGTCACCACCGCGCCGACGACGAGCACGAGCAGCAGCACCGGTGCCGCCACGACGGCGAACCGGGTGCCGCGGTGGCGCCGCAGCCGGGCGAAGCCGGCGGTCGGCGGTGAGGTGTCCGGGGACATCGTGGGCAGCGTACCGGCGCCGCACACACCCACCGGGCCGGGACACTCCGGGATGATGCTGCTCACGCGGGTCCCGACCGGGTCGGATGCGGCGTGCGACCCCGTGGGCGCTGGCCAGGGCTGTGACGGTAGGGCCGGTGGAGTGCCTAGACTTAGCCCTGCACGCGCTGGTACGCGCGTGGGGACCAGCGGGCACCCAGGTGGCCGACCCCGGCCCCGTCCGCTGGTGAGGAGGTGCCGGATGGACGAGGTGCTGGCCCGCAGCGGGATCTTCCAGGGCGTCGACCCGGAGGCGGCGGAGGCGCTCGCCAAGGAGATGGAGGAGATCGAGGTCCGCAAGGGCGAGGTCGTCTTCAGCGAGGGCGAGCCCGGGGACAGCCTCTACATCGTGCTCTCCGGCAAGATCAAGATCGGACGGCGGGCGAGCGACGGGCGGCAGAACCTGATCGCGGTGATGGGGCCGTCGGACATGCTGGGTGAGCTGTCGCTGTTCGACCCTGGTCCGCGGACCGCCACCGCCACCGCGATCGTCGACTCCCGGCTGGCCAAGCTGCGCAAGCAGAGCCTGCGGCCGTGGCTGGCCAACCGCCCGGAGATCGCCGAGCAGCTGCTGCGCGTGCTGGCCCGCCGGCTGCGGCGCACCAACGACGCGCTGGCCGACCACATCTTCACCGACGTCTCCGGCCGGGTGGCCAAGAACCTGCTTCAGATGGCGAGCAGGTTCGGCACCCGGGAGGGCGGCGTGCTGCGGGTGACGCACGACCTGACCCAGGAGGAGCTGGCTCAGCTGGTCGGCGCCTCCCGGGAGACGGTCAACAAGGCCCTGGCCGACTTCGCCTCCCGGGGCTGGCTGCGGCTCGACGGCAAGAGCGTGATCATCCTCGACCCGGAACGACTGGCCCGCCGGGCGCGGGTCTGACCGCCGGCGGCACGGCCGCGACCGCCGACGACCGCCGCGGACGCGGCGCCGGGATCGGGGCCGAGGCGCGCACCACCGTCCCCGCCGACCGGCCCAGCGGCAGGCTGGCGAGTTCGTCGCGCAGGTCCTCCGCGGTGGGGCGGTCCTTCGGGTCGTTGGCCATCCCGGCGCGCAGCAGGTCCATCATCGCCCTCGGCACCCCGGGCAGGTCGGCGATCGGCTGGTTGAACATGTCCACCAGGGTGGCGATGCTCGGGTGGTGGTGGGGCTGCCAGCGGGGCGGCCGGCCGCTGAGCATCGCGTACAGGGTGGCGCACAGCGAGTAGACGTCGACCGCGGGCGTCGGCGGCCCGGGGCGCAGGCTCTCCGGCGGCGAGTACGCCGGGGTCACCACCTCCATGGTGTACGAGTCGCGGCTGTTGGTGAGTACCGCCTGCCCGAAGTCGGCCAGCCGCGGCTCCCCCCACCGGCTGATCAGCAGGTTGGCCGGCTTGACGTCCCGGTGCAGCACCCCCACCCGGTGCGCCGCCGCCAGCGCGTCGGCGATCTTGACCCCGACGGACCGGGTCTCCGAGGCGGTCAACGGGCCCGCCTTCAGCCGGTCGGCGTACGACCCGTCGCAGAGCTCCATGATCATGTACGGCCGTTGGTCCTCGGTGACGCCGGCGCCGTACAGCTCCACCACGTACGCGTGGGAAGACACCTTCGCGGCGGCGCGGGCCTGCCGGAGGAAACGGCGACGGTCACGCTCGTTGTCGAGGATGACGTTCTCGACCTTGACCGCGACCTCGCGGTCCAGCCAGTCCTGCACCCCGCGGTAGACACTGGCGAAGCCCCCGCGCGCCAGCACCGTCAACCTGGACAGGCCTGGAATGGACGGTACCGGCTCCGACTCGCTCACAAATAGACGGTAGCGCACCCGGCGCAGCCGGTGGCAGCACGATCACCCCGGAGCGTCGGTGCGTGGGCGGCTTGCCGGGCGGGCCTATCAGGCCGAGCGCCGGGCGACCTCGTCCCGCACCGCCTCGGCGGCCCGCCGCTCGCTGACCTGCTGGGTGCGGTACGCCAGCGACACCGCCCGTTCCGCGGTCCGACGCGCCTCGTCGAGTTCACCGGCGGCGGCCAGCGCCCGCGCCAGCACCCGGGCGGAGACCACCCGGCTGCGGACGTCCTCGGCCGGCACCTGTTCGGCCCGCCGCGCCCAGGTCACCGCCTCCGGTACCCGACCGGCGGCCAGCAGCGCCTCCGCGTACGCCGCCACCGCCTGCCGCCGCGGGAACAGCAGCGACGGCGCCTCCGGCTCGGCGGCCACCGGTTCGAGCAGCGCCAACGCCCGGTCGACCTCGCCGGAGGCCAGGTGCGCGTACGCCAGCAGGACCACCGGGCCGACCCGGGCCGGCTCCAGCAGGCCCGGCGGCTCGGCCGCGGACAGCACCGCCTCGGCCTGCCGGCGGGCGAGCTCCGGGTCGCCCGACTCCAGCGCCACCAGTCCCCGCAGGGTGCGCACCATGCCCAGCAGCAGCGGGTGGCCGCTGTGCCGGCAGTGGACCGCCGCGTCGTCGAGCAGGTCCGCGGCGTGGGCCCGGTTGCCCGTCCCGCGCGCCACCGCCCCGCGGACCACCAGGGCGAACCCCCGCCCCCAGCTGTCGTCGATGCCGGCGAAGTGCCGGTACGCCGACCGGGCGAGCTCGTCGGCCTCGGTGAGGTCGCCCAGTTCGGCGGCGGCGAACGCGGCCACCGCGCGCAGCGTGCCGACCGCCCACACCTCGCCGACCCGCTCCCCGAACGGCAGGAACAGGTAGGCCAGCCGGCGGGCCTCGTGCAGCCGGCCGGCCAGCAGCCGGGAGAACGCGGTCGTGCCGCGCAGCCACGCCCGGCCGTACCGGTCGTGCTGTTCGGCGAACAGCCGGGCGGCCCGGCCCAGCGCCACGTCGGCGGCCATGAAGTCGCCCCGCGCGGTCGCCACCCAGGCCAGGTTGTGCAGCGACCAGGCCTGGCCGCGCGCGTCCCCGACCCCGGCCGCCAGTTCGTACGCCTCGGCGAACCGCTCGGTGGCGCGTTCCAGCCGGCCGGCGAGGTAGTCGGCCATGCCCAGCATCCGCAGCGCCTCGGTGCGGGCGTGGGCGAGCCCCGCCTCCTCGGCGACCGCCAGCGCCTCCCGCCAGGCGCCGACCGCCCGGGCCGAGTCGCCCATCGCCCGGTACGCCCGGCCGGCCACCATCAACGCCTCGGCCCGCAGCCGCGGATCCTCGCCCGCGTTGGCGTGCACCTTCTCGGCCATCACCCGGGCCTCCGCCGGTTGGCCGTGGCGCAGCAGCGCCCGGGCGTGCAGCAGCCGGTCGTCCGGGCTCAGCGTCTCCCCGGCGAGCCTCGCCGCCCGCTGGCAGTACTCCACCGCCAGCGCGGGCTCGAGCGCGGTCAGCGCCCGGCGGGCCGCCCGTTGCAGCGCCGCCACCCCCAGCGGCACCACCAGCCGCGGGTTGGCGTCCGCGGCCAGGCCGACCAGCTCCGCCAGCTCCGCGGCCTTCTCCACGTGGGTGGCGACGAACGCGTCGCGCTCGTCCTCCGGCACGCCGCCCTTGGCCGCCCAGCGGGCCAGCAGCGCGTGCCGCTCCGCCAGCTCGGCCTTGCCCACCCCGGCGTACGCCGCCTCCCGCAGCAGCGGGGTGGCGAACGCGTACCCGGTGCGGGTGCGGCGGAGCATCCGGCGGTGCAGCAGCTCGTCGACCGCCCGGTCCAGCGCGACCTGGGCGACCACCGCGGGCCCGGCGAACCGGCCGCCGCGCCGCTCGGCCAACGCGGCGAGCGCCCCGGCGGGCACCTCGTCGCCGACCACCGCCGCGTCCCGCAGCACGGCCCGCGCCTCCGGCGGCAGCGCGTCGATCCGGGCGGCGAGCACCGCGGCCAGGTCCCGCGACAGCAGCTGGGCGTCCAGCGCCCCGGGTGCGAGCCGCCACAGCCTGCCCCGCCTGGACTTCTCGCCCGGCACCTGGGTGAGCGCGCCACGTTCGATGAGCAGCGTCACCAGCTCGGCGAGGTAGAACGGGTTGCCCTGGGCGGTGGCGAGCAGCCGACTCTCGTCGGCCGGTGGCAGCCGGCCGCCCTCCAGGAACGAGCTGAGCAGCCGGGCAGCATCCGCCCCGCGCAGCGGCGGCAGGGTGGTCACCTCGGCGTCCGGCACCTCCGACAGGGCACCGGAGGTGCGGACCAGCTCCGGACGGCCGAGCAGCAGCACCAGCACCGGCCCCTCCAACCGGGCCACCGCCGCGCCCAGCGCCTCCACCGTGTCCGAGGTGGCGTTGTGCAGGTCGTCGACGATCACCAGCAGCGGCTGGTCGGTGGCGAGCGCCGACAGCAGCCCGGCCACCGCCACCGGCACCCCGGCCAGGTCGGAGCGGTTCCCGCGGCCGGCCCACTCCCCGGCCCGCTCGTCCGGCAGCTCCCCGAAGCCGAGCAGGCCCATGAGCAGGTCGACGTGCAGCGGTGTCCGGAGCCGCTCACCCAGCCGGGCAAGTCGCCGTTCGGCCACCACCCGGTCGGCCTCGCCCGGCTCGCCGGTGAGGTCGATCGCCACCCGGACCAGGTCGGCCAGCGGTGCCAGCCGCCGGCGCTCGCCGTAGGCCGCGCAGCGCACCGACAGCACCCGCGCCGGCTCGGTGGAGGAGGCGGCGTACCGGGCGGCCTCCTGGGCCAGCCGGGTCTTGCCGACCCCCGCCTCCGCGGTCACCACCATGACCCGCGGCTCGCCCCGGTCCATCACCTCGGCCAGCCGGCCGGCGACCCGGCCGAGCTCCGCCTCGCGGCCGACGAACGGCACCTCCTCGCCGAGGCTGCTGCGGGTGCCGGGGGCGTCGTGCAGCCCCAGCAGTTCGTACGCCTCGACCGGTTGCCGCTTCCCCTTCAGGCGCAGCGGCCGGAGCGGCCGCCAGGAGGCGAGGTGGCGGGTGGCCGCGGCGGTCCGCGCCCCCGCGTACACGCTGCCGACGGCCGCCGCGTCGGCGAGCCGGGCGGCGGTGTTGACCGTGTCGCCGACCACCGTGTACTCGAGGGCGGCCTGCACGCCGGCGACCACCATCCCGGTGTTGAGCCCGACCCGCAGCCCGAGCGGGCCGCCACCGCCCTGCTCGTCGGCGAGCAGCCGTCGTACCGTGCGCTGCATCGCCAGCGCGGCGCGGACCGCCCGCTCGGCGTCGTCCTCGTGGGCCACCGGCGCGCCGAAGACCGCCATGATGCCGTCGCCGGTGAGCTTGTCGACGTGTCCGCCGAAGGTGCGCACCGCACCGGCCAACGCCGCCAGCACCCGGTCGGTCACCTGGCCGACCCGCTCCGGGTCCAGCCCTTCCGACCAGGAGGTGAAGTCCGACAGGTCACCGAACAGCACGGTGACCACCCGCCGTTCGGTCGCCGGCGGCGCGACCGCCTCCACCAGCGCGGCGCCGCAATGGTGGCAGAACCGTGCGCCACGCACGGCGACCGTCCCGCAGATGGCGCAGGTCACGGCGGGTCCACAACCCCTGAGGTCCGGGACGGCCGCGACGCCGGTGGCGTCGCGTCGTCCCGGGCGGTAACCCCGGGTGTCCGGGGCGGCTGCGACGCCGGTGGCGCGATGCCGACCCGCTCCAGGTACGCCAGCTGCGCCCGCACCGACCACTCGGCCGCCTCGCGCAGCGAGGGGTCGAGGTCGGGGTACGCACGGGTGACCACCTCGGCCGGGGTGGTGGCGCCCTCGGCCACCGCCCGGGCGACCAGGTCCAGTCGGGCCTTGCGGTGCTGCAGGTACCAGGCGGCCGCGGCGGCGCAGTCGGTCAGCGCCGGGCCGTGACCGGGCAGCGCGGGCACGCCCGGAAAGCCGGTCAGGCGTTCCAGGCTCGTCAGGTAGTCGCCGAGGTCGCCGTCGGGCCAGGCGACCACGGTGGTGCCCCGGCCCAGGATCGTGTCACCGGTGA
>CAZSNW010000152.1:0-6715 GCA_964608245.1 uncultured Micromonosporaceae bacterium | reverse complement strand
ATCCTCGCGCTCGAGACCGTCGAGACCAGCCGCTACGCACGATGAAAAGGGCTCAAGGCATTCGACCCCGCCAACCCCGGTGAGCCGATTACCTTCCTCAGTCGGTTCGCGTTGAGGTACGGCACCAGGCGTCGCGACGATGACGAGGCCCGCCAGCCACTTGTCCGATCGGCCTTCAACTCTCCGTTCTGGCCGTTCGTGCTCGCGACCACGAGCATCGGCCAGGAGGGCCTCGACTTCCATTGGTGGAGCCATGCCGTCGTCCACTGGAACACCCCGGCCAACGCGGTGGACTTCGAACAGCGCGAAGGCCGCGTGTTCCGCTACGGCGGCCACGCGGTACGCCGGAACCTTGCTCGCCGACACCGCGCCGACGTCCTCCGCTCGTCCGGGCGCAATCTGTGGGCTGCCGCTTACGCGGTCGGCGTTGCTGATGGCAGCGTCGGTGAGTTCGCCCCTCACTGGATCTTCCCGGGTCCGGCCCGCATCCAGCGCCATGTGAGCCCGTATCCGTTGAGCTCGGACCAGGACCGCTACCAGCGGCTCAAGGACGACCTCGTCCTCTACCGCCTGACCCTCGGGCAGCCACGGCAGGAGGACATGCTCGACCTTCTGCGGCGGAGGGGAGCGGCTCACTCCACCGACGTGGTGGCGCAGGCGCGCATCGACCTGCGACCGCCTCGCTGAGTCGTACCGCTGGGACGATGCCGCGTTGCTCGGACCGCGGCGGCGCATGCCTCGTCTCGTCCCGCTACTCCTCCTCTGCGACGCAGGCTTCCGAGAACTCGTCGAGGAAGTCCTCCGTCATGTAGCGGATGTACGGCTGAGCACGTGCCATATGTCCTCGGAGAGACTGCCGTGTGGTTCACGCCATGACGCCACCCGTTGGCGGTCTCTAGCCGGGTCGGCCGCCACGGTGGGGCGCCTGTTGACGGGGTCCTCGCACTTCTGGCGTTGCCCGACGCCTCTGAGCGGCTCGCCAAGGCTGATCATGGTGGTGCCCACGATTACGATCATGGTCCGCTGGCCGCGCGTGACGACGCAGCAGCCTGGATGACAGCGTGAGGGCGCGCGACTCGGTTGATCGAATAGAATGCCGGTATGGCCGCTGCTTACGCCGATCTTCACGCTTTGGTTGATCGTCTGACGCCGGAGCAGGCGGACGCCTTGCGTGCGCTTCTGCGGCAGCTGGTCGCGGCCACCGAGCAGGCGCCCTCAACCCGTCGTAAAGGTGCGGACGGCAGGGTGCGCAGACTCTCGTTCGCCGGCGCGTTGCGGACGGGTAAGGATGACCTGGCCGCGAGGTCAGAAGAGATCATTCGCGCGGAGCTGGGCGACGCTGCGTGATCGTCATCGACACCGGTCCGCTGGTCGCAGCCCTGAACGCGGACGACAAGGATCACGAGCGGTGCGTACGTCTCCTGGAGACCCATCAGGGCCGGCTGTTGGTACCCGCCCCGGTCTTGACCGAGGTCTGCTGGTTGCTTGAACGGGAACAGGGGGCCCAGGCGGAAGCTCTGTTCCTCGAGGCGCTGGCACGAGGCGAGCTTGATCTTGTAGCGGTGACCGCGGGGGACTTGCAGCGCATGGCGGAGCTGGTGCGCCAGTACGCCGATCTGCCACTCGGCGCTGTCGACGCGTCAGTGATAGCGGTCGCGGAGCGACTCGCGGTGACTGAGGTCGCGACCTTGGACGTACGCCACTTCACAGTCGTACGCCCTGCGCACGTGAAGGCGCTGACGCTGTTGCCTTGAGTCCTCTATCCACGCGTCGCGCCATCCGATGTTGATGAGATGCCGGAAGCGGCCAGGGCGTGAGAGTGGGACTCAGGATCTCCGCGTTGCCCGCCTCTCGTCTCGCGACACGCCGGTCGCAGGCGCGTCGGGTGGACGTCAGTGGCGCGGCGCCGTACACCACGTCCGTGAACGCCACTACCGCCCGAGGGGGGAAGGGCCGTTCTCCAGGTGCTGGCACACACAGCCCCGTCCACGCTCACATCAGCGCTCAACCGGACTCTTCGGCAAGTACCCAGACCTGCTTGAGAGGGAGGTCGGCGCGGATCTTCTCGTCTAGTCGTGGATAGTTGGCCAGGACCTTCTCCAGCAGGTCGTCCGCCTCCCAGACGCGCAGGTTCAGCCGCTGCGACTCGGCTAGTGCCTCAGCACAGAACCTTGGCCTGGTAATCGGGTGAGCGGATCTTGGATTTTATGGCGAAGTTCTTCTTCGGCGTGGCGTTGGTGTTTCGCCAGCGTATGTAGTCTGCGATTGCCTTGCCCTGTTCGGCGTGAGTGCGGTAGTCGGTGCCGTCAAGGGTGAAGTAGCGCAGGGCGGCGAACTCCGCTTCGATCCAGTTCAACCACGAGGCGTTGGTGGGTAGGAACACCAACTCGACGTGGTTGGCGTGGCACCAGGTGGTGACCTGGTGGTGCAGGTGCGGGGAGAAGTTGTCGGCGATGACGTACAGCCGTCCGGTCGGGTAGCGGCGGCGTAGCAGCTTGAGCAGGTCGAGGAACTCGCGCCAGCGTTTACGCTGGCGGATGCGGTAGGTCATCTTGCCGGTGGCAAGGTCGAGGGCGGCCAGCATGTGCCGCACCCCGCTGGTGCGGGTGTAGGTGGCGCGTAGCCGTCGGGGGTTGCGGCGGGTCCACCAGCCGCGGCCGGGGCGTGGTTGCAGGTTCAGCGGGCCGAACTCGTCAACGCAGATCACCCGCCCGTCGGCGGGCGGGTGGTCGTACAGGTCGAGGATGCGCAGCATCTTGGCCACGAACTGCGGGTCGTTGGACGCTTTCCAGGTCTTGGTCTTCTGCCAGCTGACACCAGCACCGCGCAGGATGCGCCGTAGCGTCTCACGTGAGATGCGGCAGATGCGTTCCCGGGCCAGGTGCGCGGCCAGCTTGGGCAGGCTCCAGGTGGCGAACGGCAGTCCCAGGCTTGGGGGGTCGGCCTTGGCCATGGCCAGGATCTGCTGGCGGGTCGTGGCGTCAACCGCCGCGGGCCGACCCCCGCTCCATTTTGGGTCCAGCGCGTCGAACCCCCGCTGGTTGAACGCGTGGATCACGTCACGCACGTACCCTTCGTCGACGTGCAGCAGGTCGACGATGTCGCCCACGGCCTGCCCCTGAGCTGACATCAGTACCACGGTCGCCCGCCGCAGCCGGATCGGGTCCCTGGCCGTACGAGTGATCTTCTGCAGCCGCTGACCCTCGGCCATGGAAAGCTCCCGGACGAACACCTCAGGATGCCGCGGCAACCTCCACCTCCACACCATCACATCTAAACCAGACAGATGGGTGTGAGATTACCGGGTCAACCTATCGTGTCGCGGCACTAGCTAGCGAACCTCCTGCTGCACGCGTGTCGCGACGACTGGAGGTGGTTTACCCGCGACACCACAGCGCCACCCGTGACCGGCTGGCTGCGGCGGTTCGGACCTCGGCTGAGTTCCGCGGTCGTCCTGGTCGCCGCGGGTACCGGCGTTCCCCTGCTGTTTCCTACCGTCATGAGCGAGTCCAGAGCGACCATCTTCCAACTCGTGCTAACTGTGAGCGGCGTTATCGCCCTCATCCGGGTTGGCGGTGGTGCTCTAAAGCGCATCCCGGACACCCTCTTGACCCTGGCGCAACCGTAGGCCGGGACGCAGCGGTGACCGGTGGGCCGCTCGGGCGCCGCCACTCAGGTGTCCCCGGCTCTCGACCCATCGGGCGGGTGCACCCTGTACGCCGGCTTGCAGATCTGCCGCACGATGCGCATAATTCTGCTCATGAGCACCATGCTGCCGCTGGCCGACGTCCGGGAGCGGCTGTCCCCGATCGTCTCGTCGGTGGAGAAGACACACGAGCGGGTCGTGATCACGAAGAATGGGCGCCCAGCTGCGGTCCTGATCTCGTATGACGACCTTGAGGCCCTCGAGGAGACGCTCGAGATCCTGGCGGACCCCGAGGCGGTCCGGTCGATCCGTGAGTCGCTCGCGTCGACGGAGAGATTCAGCATTGACGACATCCGCCGGGACCTCGAGGCGCGACGGGCCGCCGGTGGCGCCGCGTGACCTACCGGGTCGAGTTCACGTCGGCTGCACGGCGAGACATCGCCCGGCTGCCCGAACGGATTGCGTGGGCGGTGCTTGAGTTCTGCGAGGGGCCGTTGGCTGAGAACCCGCAACGGGTGGGCAAGCCGTTGGTCGGCGACCTGACGGGCCTCTACTCCGCCCGGCGAGGCGAGTACCGGATCGTCTACTCAATCTACGAAGAGACGGTGGTCGTGGAGGTGGCGTACGTGCGCCGCCGAGCAGACGCCTACCGCGGGCGCTGACCGCGGGACGACCCTCGTACTCAACCGACCAGCGTCCGAGCGGCCTCCAGGAACGTCGCTAGTGTGAATGCACTACACATCGATATCCTGGCGACGGTGCCGTCGGCCACTTCGGAGGCGCGTCGGCACTCGGCAGCAGACGTTGGCACCTTGGGCGGGCCGGCGTGCGGCGTGCGGCGTGCCCGGAGGGTCCGGTTCCGACCGATCGGTCGGCCGCATCTGTCGGACCGCCCGTGGGAACCGTACGTTCACCCGATGCGGGTCGGGCCACCGTGGGCTGACCGTGAGCGGCCGGCGGCGTAGGGTGCTGTCATCGCTGCTCATGGCCACCGTCGGTGACCGGGGGAGGAAGCGTCTTGAGCGACGGGCAGTGGCATCCGGTTGTGCCCGGGGTGCACCGGCTGGGTGTGGCGCTGGAGGACCTGACGCCCGGTGCCCGGGTGAGCGGACTGGTGCCGCACGGCGCGGTGACGATCCTGCACACCCGATGGCACGGCACCAACGCGGTGACCGTCACCTACACCGACGACGCCGGCCGCACCGACAGTCGCCTGCTCTACCGCGACCACGAGCGCTCGCTGCGGCTGGAGGAGGCGTCCCGCACGTACGCCTTCGACGGTGACCCGGCCCTGTTCCGGCTGGCAGCCGAGGCGCTGCGGATCCGCATGGCCGCGCTGTTCGACCCGATGCTCGCGGTCACCACCAGCGACCTGGACCCGCTGCCGCACCAGATCCGCGCCGTCTACGGCGAACTGCTTCCGCGCACGCCGCTGCGGTTCCTGCTCGCCGACGACCCCGGCGCCGGCAAGACCATCATGGCCGGCCTCTATATCAAGGAGCTGATGCTGCGCGGCGACCTGGAGCGGTGCCTGGTGGTGGCACCCGGCAACCTGGTCGAGCAGTGGCAGGAGGAGCTGGCCGACAAGTTCGGCCTGCGGTTCGAGCTGCTGACCCGTACCCTCGTCGACGCCACGATCCACGGCACGGTGTTCGACCACCATCCGCTGCTGATCGCCCGCATGGACCAGCTGGCGCGGTCGGAGGACCTGATCGGGGCGCTGGAGAAGTCCGACTGGGACCTGGTGGTGGTCGACGAGGCGCACCGCATGTCCGCCCACTACTTCGGTGGCGAGCTCAAGCGGACGCTGCGCTACAAGCTGGGCCAGCTGCTGGGCCGGATCACCCGCCACTTCCTGCTCATGACCGCCACGCCGCACGCCGGGGACGAGGCGAGCTTCCAGGCGTTCATGGCGCTGCTGGACGCCGACCGGTTCGAGGGCCGCTACCGCGACGGGGTGCACTCCGTCGACGTCGACGGGCTCATGCGCCGGATGGTCAAGGAGGACCTTCTCACCTTCGACGGCAGGCCGCTGTTCCCCGAACGGATCGCCGAGACGCTCCGCTACCAGCTCTCACCCGGCGAGCGGGATCTGTACGAGGCGGTCACGCAGTACGTGCGGGAGGAGATGAACCGGGCCGACAGGCTCAAGCAGGAGGGCGATCGGCCGCGAGGCAACACCGTCGGGTTCGCGCTGACCGTCCTGCAGCGCCGCCTGGCGTCCAGCCCGGAGGCGATCCTGCGCTCGCTGGAGCGCCGCTACCGCCGGCTGCAGCAGCGGCGCCAGGAGATGATCTCGACGCGGGGCGTCGGCATGACCGGGCTGTCGCAGCGCCTGGCCGAACTACTCGGGCGGGACACCGACCTGTCAGAGGAGGACCTGGAGGACCTCACCGCATCCGAGCGGGAGGAGGTAGAGGAACGGGTCGTCGACGCGGCATCGGCGGCCCGGACCCTGGCGGAGCTCGACGCCGAGATCGAGGTGCTCGGCGCACTGGTGGAGCTTGCGCGGCGGGTGCGTACGTCCGGCACCGACCGCAAGTGGACCGAGCTGCGCACGCTACTGCTCGACGAGCAGTCGATGTTCGCCCCGGACGGTACCCGTCGGAAGATCATCATTTTCACGGAGCACCGCGACACGCTCAACTACCTTGTAGACAAGATCCGCGACCTGCTGGGACGCGATGACGCGGTGGTCGCCATCCACGGCGCGATCGGGCGGGAGGCGCGCCGCGCCGCCCAGGAGGTGTTCACACAGGACAAAGGGGCGCAGGTGCTGGTCGCCACCGACGCGGCGGGGGAGGGGCTGAACCTGCAGCGCGCCCACCTGATGGTCAACTACGACCTGCCGTGGAACCCCAACCGGATCGAGCAGCGGTTCGGTCGGATCCACCGGATCGGGCAGACCGAGGTGTGCCGGCTGTGGAACCTGGTCGCCGACGACACCCGCGAGGGTGCGGTGTTCCTGCGGCTGCTGGACAAGATGGAGGAGCAGCGTCGGGCGTACAAGGGCAAGGTCTTCGACGTGCTCGGCAAGGCGTTCGAGGGCCGGCCGCTGCGCGACCTGCT
>CAZSNW010000151.1:0-6717 GCA_964608245.1 uncultured Micromonosporaceae bacterium | reverse complement strand
ACGTCGAACTGGGCCCGGTGTTCGTCAACTTCCTGCTCGCCGACGAGATCAACCGCGCCCCGGCGAAGGTCCAGTCCGCACTGCTGGAGGTGATGGCCGAACGCCAGGTCTCCCTCGGCGGGCGCACCTACCCGTTGCCGACCCCGTTCCTGGTGATGGCCACCCAGAACCCGATCGAGCAGGAGGGGACCTACCCGCTGCCGGAGGCGCAGCGGGACCGCTTCCTCATGAAGGTCGTGGTCGGCTACCCGTCCGCGGCCGAGGAGCGCGAGGTGGTCTACCGGATGGCGGGCACGCCGCCGCAGCCGACCCCGGTGCTGGAGACGCCGCAACTGGTCGCCCTTCAGGAGCGGACCGAGCAGGTGTTCGTCCACCACGCCCTGGTCGACTACGCGGTACGCCTGGTGCAGGCGACCCGGGACCCGCGGGGCGCCGGGCTGCGCGATCTGGCCGGGGCGGTGGAGTACGGCGCGAGTCCGCGGGCGTCCCTGGGGCTGGTGCGCGCCGCCCGGGCGCTCGCGGTGCTGCGTGGGCGCGACTACGTGCTGCCCGACGACGTCACCGACGTCGCCGGCGACGTGCTGCGGCACCGGCTGGTGCTCAGCTACGACGCGCTGGCCGACGGCGTGTCGGCCGACGAGATCGTCGAGCGGGTGGTGGAGGCGGTGCCCCCGCCGAGCGTCGCTCCGCGACAGAGCGCCACGGCGCGCGGCACGGCGCACCCGGGCGACGCCGGCCACCCGGTGGTCGAGGACGGGCGCCCCACCGGTGTCACCGACCGCGGCCTGGGCGGAGGGTGGGACGCCGGCCGCGTCGACGGTGCCGGGCACGCCGCCGTCCCGGGTGCGGGGCACGGGCGGTGACCGCCCGGACCACCGTCCCGTCGCCGCCGGGCGTACCGTCGGGCGACCGCCCGGCCGGCGGCCGAGGCCTGCCCGACGGCGGCACCGCGGCCGTGCTCGACCGGCTGCACCTCGTGGTACGCCGCCGGTTGGACGGACTGCTGCAGGGCGACCACCCCGGCCTGCTGCCCGGACCGGGCAGCGAACCCGCGGAGGCGCGCGAGTACCGGCCCGGCGACGATGTGCGGTGGATGGACTGGCCGGTCACCGCCCGCACCGGCGTACCCCACGTGCGGCAGCGGGAGGCCGACCGGGAGCTGGAGACGTGGCTGGCGGTGGACGCCTCGGCCAGCATGGACTTCGGCACCGCCCGGTGCCTCAAACGGGACCTGGCCCTGGTCGCGGTGGTCGCGCTCACCCACCTGGTGGCCCGCGGCGGCAACCGGGTCGGGGCGCTGGTGGCCTCAGGGGACGGTCCGGTGCACCGGGTGCCGGCCCGCTCCGGCAGCCGGCACGCCCAGCGCCTGCTGTCGACGCTGGCCACCACCCCGGCGCGGCCCGGGCCGGTCGACCTGGGCGCGCTGGTCGACCAGCTCAACCGGCCGCCCCGCCGGCGGGGTCTCGCGGTGGTCGTCTCCGACTTCCTCGACCCGCCCGCGACCTGGCAGCGTCCGCTGCGCACCCTCGCCGCCCGGCACGACGTGCTCGCGGTGGAGATCCTCGACCCGCGCGAACTGGAGCTGCCCGACGTGGGCGTGCTGGAGGTCGTCGACCCGGAGACCGGGGTGCTCCACCAGGTGCAGACCTCCGACCCCCGGCTGCGGTCCCGGTACGCCGAGGCTGCCGCGGCCCACCGGGAGGAGGTGGCCCGGACACTGCGCGCCGCCGCCGCGGGGCACCTGCGGCTGCGTACCGACGCCGACTGGCTGGCCGACCTGGTCCGGTTCGTGGCGGCGCGCCGGCGTCTGCGTCAGCGGATCGGGAGGAGACGGTGATCCAGTTCCTGCGTCCGTGGTGGTTGCTCGCGCTGCTGCCGGTGGCGCTGGTGTTCGCCGCGTACGTGTGGCGGCAGCGCAACCGCCGCACCCAGGCGGTGCGGTTCAGCAACACCGCCCTGCTGCGCCAGATCGCGCCCGACGGGCTGGGCCGCCGCCGGCACCTGGGGCCGGCGGCCTTCCTGCTCGGCCTGGTCGCGCTGACCGGTGCCATGGCCCGGCCGGCCATGGAGACGCCCGAGCCGGTCGAGCGGGCGGTGGTGGTGCTGGCGATCGACGTGTCCCTGTCCATGCAGGCGAACGACGTCAGACCCACCCGGCTGGAGGCCGCCCAGCAGGCGGCGGTGCAGTTCATCGAGGACCTGCCCGAGTCCCACCTGCTGGGAGTGGTCTCCTTCGCCGCCGCCGCCCAGGTGCTCGTGCCCCCGGGCACCGACCGGGAGGCGGCGATCCGGGCGGTGGAGGGGCTGACCCTGGCGGAGGCGACCGCCACCGGGGAGGCGGTCTTCGCCAGCCTGGAGGCGATCGAACAGCTGGGCACCGAGGGGTGGGACGGGCCGGTGCCGGCCCGCATCCTGCTGCTCACCGACGGCTACCGCACCTACGGCCGGCCGGTGGACGCGGCGGCGGCCGCGGCCGCCGCCGCCGGGGTACAGGTGCACACCGTGGCGTTCGGCACCGACCGCGGCGAGGTGGTCATCGGGGGACAGGTGCACCGGGTACCGGTGGACCGGGTGTCCATGGCCAGGCTCGCGGAGGCCACCGGCGGCCGGTTCTACGAGGCGGCCAGCGCCCGGGAGCTGGCCGCGGTCTACGAGGACATGGGCCGGGCGGTGGCGGTCACCACCGCGGTGCGGGAGGTCACCCAGTGGTGGCTGGGCGGCGCGCTGCTGCTGGGGCTCGCCGCTGCGGCGCTGAGCCTCCGGTTCACCCCTCGCCTGCCGTAGGGCGCGTGACACCCCGCCTGCCGTGAGCGCCCCGGAGGCCACCACATAGGCTTCCGGGGGTCGGCTCGCGTGGCTGGGGAGGAGACGTGGCCCGAACCGTACTCGTCACCGGTGGCAACCGTGGGATCGGTCGTGCGATCGCGGAGGCATTCCTCGCGGAGGGGCACCGGGTGGCCGTCACCCACCGCGGCTCCGGCGGCCCGGCGGGCGCCCTCGCGGTGGCGTGCGACGTCACGGACGCTCAGGCGGTGGACGAGGCGTTCACCACCGTGGAGAACGAACTGGGACCGGTGGAGGTGCTGGTCGCCAACGCCGGCATCACCGATGACACGCTGCTGATGCGCATGTCCGAGGAGCAGTTCACCCGGGTGCTCGACACCAACCTCACCGGTGCGTGGCGGTGCGCCCGGCGGGCGGCGACCCGGATGGTGCGCAACCGGTGGGGTCGGATGATCTTCATCTCGTCGGTGGTCGGCCTGTTCGGCGGCCCCGGCCAGGTGAACTACGCCGCGAGCAAGGCCGGGATGGTGGGGATGGCCCGCTCCATCACCCGGGAGCTGGGCAGCCGCAACATCACCGCCAACGTGGTGGCGCCCGGGTACGTGGAGACCGAGATGACCGCCGCCCTGCCGGACGATCGCAAGGAGGAGTACCGGCGGCTCATCCCGGCCGGCCGGTTCGCCACCCCCGAGGAGGTCGCCGCGGTGGTGACCTGGCTCGCCAGCGACGCCGCCGCGTACATCTCCGGCGCGGTCATCCCGGTCGACGGCGGCCTCGGCATGGGTCACTGATCCACCGCCGCGGCCCGCCGGCCCACCGGGGCGGTGGCGCCCGTGCCCTGCTCTGGCACCATGGGCGCGTGGAGTTCGACGCGTTTCTCCTGGTGTCGTTCGGTGGCCCGGAGCGTGCGGCGGACGTGATGCCCTTCCTGCAGAACGTCACCCGCGGCCGCGGGGTGCCGCCGGAGCGGCTGGCCGAGGTGGCCGAGCACTACCACCGGTTCGGCGGCGTCTCCCCGATCAACCAGCAGTGCCGCGACCTGCTGGCGGCCCTGCAGCAGGCGCTGCCGGCCGCCGGGATCGACCTGCCGCTGTACTGGGGAAACCGCAACTGGCACCCGCTGCTTGCGGACACCCTGGCGAAGATGCGCGACGACGGGGTCACCCGCGCCGTCGCCTTCGTCACCAGCGCCTTCGGGTCGTACTCCTCCTGTCGGCAGTACCTGGAGGACATCGCCACGGCGCGGGCCGCGGTCGGCCCGAAGGCCCCGGTGGTGGTGAAGCTGCGGCACTTCCACGACCACCCGGACTTCATCGCCGCGCACGTGGCGGCCGTGCAGCGGGCACGCGCCGGCCTGCCGCCGGTGCCGGCCGAGCGCACCCGGCTGGTGTTCACCGCCCACTCGATCCCGGTCACCATGGCGCGGACCGCCGGCCCGGACGGCGGCCGGTACGAGGCGCAACTGCGCGAGACCGCCGCCCTGGTGGCCGCGCAGGCCGCCCCGGACCTCGCCTGGGACCTGGTCTGGCAGAGCCGTTCCGGCCCGCCGGAGGTGCCCTGGCTGGAGCCGGACGTCAACGACCACCTGGAGGCGCTCGCCAAGGAGGGCGTCCGCGCGGTGGTGGTGAGCCCGATCGGGTTCATCTCCGATCACCTGGAGGTGATCTGGGACCTGGACACCGAGGCCGCCGCCACCGCCAAGCGGGTGGGTCTGGAGTTCGCCCGGGCGGCGACCCCGCAGGGCGACCCGCGGTTCGTCTCGATGATCGTCGACCTGGTGCGGGAGCGGATCACCGGGGCCACGGAGCAAAGGCGGCTGGGCACGGTGCCGCTGTGGGACGCCTGCCCGGACCACTGCTGCCCGGCGCCGCGACGGACGCGCGGCTGACGGCGCTCCCGTCCGGTCGCGCCCGGCTCAGCGGTCGACCGGGGCGTTGCAGGCCGCCATCAGGGCGCGCCGGCAGGCCGCCTGCAGCGGCCGCAGCACCTCCTCGCGGCGCTGCGCCTCGTAGGCGTCGACCGCGCCGCCCGGGCCGACCTGCTGGGCCAGCACCAGCATCCGGTCGAGCAGGCTCGCCCGCGCGTACAGCCGTCGCGCCCGGGGGTTGAACACCGGCGGCAGGTCGCCGGCGTCGTCGTGGCGGCGCAGGTCGGCGACGGCACCGGCGAGTTCCGGCCGCCAGCGGGCCACGTCCAGCACCCGTAGCCGGGTGGTGGCCTCCGCCAGCGCGGTGACAAGCTCCGCCTCGGCCTCGGCCGGGGTGACCGGCGGCTCGGGCGGCCCGGGCTGCGCCGGCAGCGCGTAGCACCGCCACACCACGGTGGTGAAGGTGTCGCCGGATCCCGAGCGGTGGTCGCGGATCTCGGGCACCAGCCCGGTGTCCCCGGCGACCACCGCCTCCCCGCGGACCAGGGCCGCCGCGCTGAATGCGCCCGGGCCGGGCAGGCCGCGCGGGTCGCCCGGTGCCGGCAGCACCAGCCGGACCTGGTCGGGGTGCAGGGACGAGAACTCGGCGAGCGCCTGCCGCAGCCGCCGTTGCGGCGCCGGGTCGTCGGCGTCGCAGACCAGGTGGTCCTCGTCGGCCTCGATCTCGTCGGCCACGTCGTCGTAGGAGATGAGGCCGGCGCGCCAGGTGCGGACCCACGCCACGAACCGGGCGGAGCGTCGCCCGGTCCACACCACGGTCGCATGGGTCACGGGCCAAGCGTACGTGTCGCGGCCGCGACGCGCCGCCCCGCGACGACGGTGCGGCGTGGCGCCGAGCGTGCCTTCACGTCCGCGCGGGTCGCGCGTGCGCGTCGACCGTGCCACCATCACAGGATGGTGGCTGCGCTGCTGTGGGTGGCGCTCGGCGTGCTGCTGGTGGTGGCCGAGGCGTTCTCCGCAGCGTTCGTCCTGCTGATGCTGGCCGCCGGCGCGTTCGCCGCGGCGGTGGTGGCCGGGCTCGGTCTGCCGGTGGCGGGCCAGCTGCTGGTGTTCGCGGCGGTCAGCGCGCTGTGTCTGTGGTTGCTGCGCCCCGTGATCCGACGCCACTTCCTGCCCACCGTCGCCGATCCGGACACTGTGGACAGTGTGCGGATGCTGGAGGGCGCCGCCGGCGAGGTGGTGGAGGAGGTCACCGACCGCTCCGGCTGGGTACGCGTCGAGGGCGAACTGTGGCGGGCCCGGGTCTACGACCCGCGGCAGGTGCTGCGACCCGGTGAGCGGATCCGGGTCGGCGAGGTCCGCGGCACCGTGATGATGGTCCTGCCGGACGAGTTCGGCGAGGTCACGGGGGAACGGGAGGCCGACACCTGATGGAGATCGGATGGGTGCTGGCGGTGGCGGCCAGTGTGCTGGTGGTGCTGTTCCTCGCCAACGCGGTGCGGATCGTGCCGCAGGCGCGCCGCGACGTGGTGGAACGGCTGGGACGGTTCAAACGGGTGCTCGGCCCCGGGCTCAACGTCATCGTGCCGGGCATCGACCGGGTGCGGGCCAAGCTGGACATGCGTGAGCACGTGTTCAGCTCCAAGCCGCAGACCGTCATCACCTCCGACAACCTGCAGGTGTCGATCGACACCGTGCTGTACTTCCGGGTCATCGACCCGCAGGCGGCCACCTACCAGATCACCAACTTCATCGACGCGATCGAACAGCTGACCGTCACCACGCTCCGCAACGTCATCGGCGCGATGGACCTGGAGACGACCCTGACGAGCCGGTCGGTGATCAACAGCAAGCTGCAGGCGGAGCTGGACGACACCACCGGCAAGTGGGGCGTCAAGGTCACCCGGGTGGAGATCAAGGCGATCGAGCCGCCGCCGAGCATCCGGGACGCCATGGAGAAGCAGATGCGCGCCGAACGCGACCGGCGCGCGGCGATCCTCCACGCCGAGGGGATCAAGGCCTCGCAGATCCTCACCGCCGAGGGGGAGAAGCAGGCCGCGGTGCTG
>CAZSNW010000150.1:0-6770 GCA_964608245.1 uncultured Micromonosporaceae bacterium | reverse complement strand
GATCGCCACCGGCAGGCCGTGCTGTTTGGCGAACGCCACCACCTGCCCGGCGTCGGCCACCGGGTCGGGGGTGCCGGGCACCAGCGGCGCACCCACCCGGGTGGCGATGTGCCGCGCGGTGACCTTGTCACCCAGCTCGCGGATGGCCTGCGGGTCCGGGCCGATCCAGGTGAGCCCGGCGTCGATGACCGCCTGGGCGAAGTCGGCGTTCTCGGCGAGGAAGCCGTACCCCGGGTGCACGGCGTCGGCACCGGACCGGGCGGCCACGTCCAGCAGTTTGTCGATCCGCAGGTAGGTCTCGCCTGCGGTCTCACCGCCGAGGGCGTACGCTTCGTCGGCCATCCGGACGTGCGGGGCGTCCCGGTCGGAGTCGGCGTAGACCGCCACGCTGGCGAGTCCGGCGTCGCGGCACGCGCGTACCACCCGGACCGCGATCTCTCCGCGGTTGGCGATGAGCACCTTTCGCATGGCCGGGAGTCTAGCGGCGCAGGACGGGCCGCCCGCGCGGTCCGGGAGCGGTCCCGGATCCGCCGCACCACCTGCCTCTGCCGGCCGGCGCCCGGGTCGACCGCGTCGGCCGCGACACCGCGTACCCGGGGTGGTGTGCTTCGTCACACCGGGACGGACGTTGCTGCGTGCAGGCGTTCTATTCGGCGTGACACACCCCGGTGGTATGCACTACGGTCGACCGGGCGACATGCTGTGGCGTCTTGATGATGCAACTTATGATGTCGAAGCAATGTCTGGATGACATCACCTAGGAGGGACGGCGCCGGATGATGATGATCGAGACGTCCGGGCTGCGTAAGTCGTTCCGCTCACGGCAGGGGCGACAGGTCCGGGACGTCGAAGCGGTCCGCGGGGTCGACCTCGCGGTCCGGGAGGGGGAGATATACGGCTTCCTGGGCCCGAACGGGGCCGGCAAGACCACCACCCTGCGGATGCTCGCCACCCTGATCACCCCGGACGGCGGTCGGGCCACCGTCGCCGGGGTCGACCTGCTGCGCGATCCGGCCGGGGTGCGGCAGCGAATCGGCTACGTGCCGCAGGGCGGCAGCACCTGGGACGACGTGACCGCGCGCGAGGAGCTGGTCCTGCACGCGCGGATGTACGGCCTGAGCAAGGCCGAGGCGCACCAGCGGGCCCAGCGGGCACTGGAGGCCTTCCAGCTCACCGAATACGCCGACCGCAAGTGCCGGACGTACTCCGGTGGGCAGCGGCGCCGGGTCGACATCGCGCTGGGGATCATCCACCAGCCCAAGGTGGTGTTCCTCGACGAGCCCACCACCGGCCTGGACCCGCAGAGCCGGGCCCACATGTGGGACGAGATCCGGCGGCTGCGGGACGAGGGGATGACGGTGTTCATCACCACCCACTACCTGGAGGAGGCCGACGCCCTGTGCGACCGGATCGGGATCATCGACCACGGCCAGATCGTCGCCGAGGGCACCCCGGAAGCCCTCAAGAAGGAGATCTCCGGTGACGTGGTGGTGATCGGCCTGGGGAGCACCCACGCGGAGGCGGCGGCCAAGGCGCTCAGCGCCGAGCCGTACGTGCGGTCGCTGGAGACGCACGACACCTCCGTACGCCTGACCGTGGAGGAGGGGGCGACCGCGGTGCCCACCATCATGCGTCGACTGGACGCGGCCCAGGTGTCGTTGTGGTCCATCGAGGTGCACCGGCCCAGCCTCGACGACGTGTTCCTGGCCAAGACCGGCCGGTCCCTGCGGGAGGAGTGAGAATGACGCGACTGTTCCGCGACACCTGGCTGGTCCTCCAGCGCCAGGCGTTGCTCGCGTTGCGGCAACCGGTCTGGATCTTCGTCGGCATCTTCCAGCCGGTGATGTACCTGCTGCTGTTCGCGCCGCTGCTCAAGCCGGCGCTCGCGCCGCTGGGCGTGGCCACCAACGCCGACGCCTACCGGCTGTTCGTGCCCGGGCTGCTGGTCATGCTGGCGGTGTTCGGCGGGCTGTTCCAGGGGTTCGGGCTGATCGCCGAGCTGCGGGCCGGCGTCATCGAACGGTCCCGGGTCACCCCGGTGCACCGGCTGGCGCTGCTGCTCGGGCGCTCCGGACGGGACGTGGCGGTGCTGCTGGTCCAGGCGGTGATCATCACCGTGCTGGCGCTGTTCTTCGGGCTGCGGGCCGAGCTGCACTACCTGCTGCTCGCCTATCTCATGCTGGCGCTGATCACGTTCATGACCTCGGCGCTGTCCTACGGGGTGGCGCTCAAGGTACGCAGCGAGGACGCGCTGGCGCCTCTGATGAACACCATCGCCATGCCGGTGATGCTGCTGTCGGGCATCCTGCTGCCGATCACCGAGTCGTTCGGGGCGCCCGGCTGGCTGATCAACCTGTCCAAGGTCGTCCCGTTCTCGTGGGCGGTGGAGGGCATGCGCGCCCTGTTCGCCGGCGACGTCGGCAACGACCGGGTCTGGCAGGGGCTGCTCTTCGTGCTGGTCCTGGCCGTGCTCGCGGTCGTCTGGGCTGCCCGGTCGTTCGCGCGTAGCGTGCGCTGACCGATCGGCCGCCTGGACCGTTCGGGGGGCGGGAATGGCGGCCGGCCGGTCACCGGCCGGCCGGCCGCCACAGCGCCGTGATCGGCACCCCCAGCCGGGCGAGCAGCCGCCGCAGCAGCGGCATCGACAGCCCGGTCACCGTGCCCGGGTCGCCCTCGACCCGGTCGATGAACGGGGCGCCGTAGCCTTCGATCGTGAACGCCCCGGCCACCTCCAACGGCTCCCCGGTCGCCACGTAGGCGTCGATCTCCTCGTCGGTGATCTCCGCGAAGTGGACCGGGACCGCGGACACCTCCTCGGCGAGCCGGCCGTCGCCGGCGTCCACCACCGCGTGGCCGGTGTGCAGCACCCCGTACCGGCCCCGCATCCGCCGCCACCGGGCCACCGCCTCGGCCGGGCTGTCCGGCTTGCCGTGCGGCTCCCCGTCGAAGACGAGCAGCGAATCGCAGCCGAGCACGAACACCCGCCCACCCTCGGTGGGCCGGTCGGAAAGCCGTTCGGCGACCGCGCGCGCCTTCATCCGCGCCAGGGTGAGGCAGAGCGCCGCGGGGTCGGTCTCGTTGACCGCGTCCTCGTCCACGCCACTGGGCACCACCTCGGCGTCGATGCCCGCAAGCTGCAGGGTGCGCCGCCGGGCCGGGCTCGCCGAGGCGAGCACCAGTCGCGGCCGTACCTGGTCGTCCACGCCGCCGTACCCTACCCGCAACCGGCGACCGGGCCCGGGCGTGATCCGGGTGAGGGAACCAACCGGATCCGACGCCGACCGCGTCCGCCGCGTCGCGGTGTCGACGACCGCCCAGAGCCGGCCATGAGTCGCGACACGGAGAGCTTCGACACCTTCTACCGCGACAGCCGGCAACGGGTGTTCGTCGTCGTGTACGCGCTGACCGGCAACGCCGCCGAGGCGCAGGACGCGGTCCACGAGGCGTTCGCCCGGGCGTGGCAACGCTGGTCGACGGTCTCCCGCTACCGGGACCCGGAGGCCTGGGTGCGGACGGTGGCCCGCCGCATCGCGGTGAGCCGCTGGCGCAAGGCCCGCAACCGGCTGCGCGCCCACCATCGCCTGGGCGAACCGGCGCCGGTGGCCGGACCTGGGCCGGACACGGTGGCGCTCGTGGCGGCGCTCGCCCGCATCCCGGAGGCCCAGCGCACCGCGATCGTGCTCCACCACCTTCTCGGTCTGTCGGTGGCGGAGATCGCGGCGGAGACCGGGGTGGCGGTGGGGACGGTGAAGGCCCGGTTGTCGCGTGGTCGCCAGATGCTGGCCGGCCTGCTCAGGACTTCGGAGGACGCCCATGTCTGACCAGGTGGATGTGCTCTTCGACGGACTCCGGGGGGAGCAGCCGCCGCTTCCGTTCGCGTCGGCCGAGGCGGTCCGGCGGCGCGGTCGGCAGCGGGCCCGCCGCCAGGCGACGCTGGCGGCGGTGACGGTGGTGGCGGTGACCGGCCTGGGCGCGGGCGCGGTCGCCGCCGCCACCGGCGGCTGGACCGATCCACCGGTGGCGGCGCCGCCCGCCACCGGCTCGCCGACCCCGGACACCTCACCGGCCCCCGGTGGGTGGTTGCTGACCGCGGCCGACCTCGGCCCGGGTGACTGGCGTCCGGGCTTCGAGCCGGAGTGGGCGGAGGGGTCGCTCAAGGCGTGGCCGTGGGGGAACCAGTGCGGCCAGACGTGGGAACCGGCCCTGCCCGAGGTGAGCGAGGTGGGCTGGACCGACGGCCCCTGGGGCGGCCCCGACGTCCCCCGGTGGGTGCACGAGGTCGCCTACCACCCGGCGGGTGGCGCCGAGGCGATGTTCGCGCTGGTCCGCGACGAGGCCGAGTGCGCAGCCGGCTACCACATCCTCGAGGAGGGGTTCGCCGGGGACGAGTCGATCCTCGTGCAGGGCGTGGAGCCGTTCGTCAGCTACACCGTGGTGATGCGGATGGGCGACGTGGTGGTGACGCTCCGCGGCTACGACCCGGCGCTCGGCCACGCCGACCCTGACCTCCTGCGCGAGGTCGCGGTGCGCCTGGCCGACCGGGTCGGCTGACACTCCGCGTACTTCTCGCTAGCGGATACGGGCGGCGGCGCGCCACGCGTCGCGCCCCCGCCACCCGGGCAGCCGTCCGTCCGCGTACCCGGGCCGGGCGCTGCGCACCCACGGCGACGGACCCGGACGGCCGGTCGCAGGCTCCGCCTGGCCCGCCTTCAGCAGCACCGCCACCAGCACGGCCAGCTCCTCGGCCGTCGGTGACCCCCGCACCACCCGCAGCACCGGCTCGTCGACGCTCACGTCCGCGACGATACGCGGTGCGTGACGCGTGTGGCAGGCTGGGCGGCCGTGGACACCCTCACGGACACCCTCGCCGCGTTCCTCGACCGCATCCTCTCCACCCAGCCGGATCCGCCCCGCGAACTCGTGCTCGCCACCGCCGCAGCGGCCCTGCTCGCGGTCGCCGTCCGCCCGGTCTGGCGGTGGACCCGCAATGGCGTGACGATCGCGCACGAGGCCGGGCACGCGCTGGTGGCCGTGCTCGTCGGGCGGCGGCTGGGCGGCATCCGGCTGCACTCGGACACCTCCGGCCTGACCGTCACCCGGGGCCGCCCGACCGGGCTCGGCATGGTGCTGACCCTGCTCGCCGGGTACGTCTCCCCGTCGCTGCTCGGCCTGGCCGGCGCCTGGCTGTTGTCCACCGGCCGCATCACCCTGCTGCTGTGGGCGCTGCTCGCCCTGCTCGCCGCCATGCTGCTGTTCATCCGGAACCTGTACGGCCTGCTGGTGATGGTGGTAGCCACCGCCGGGGTGTTCGCCGCCACCCGGTACGCCTCCGCGGACGTGCAGTCGGTCTTCGCGTACGCCGTGGTGTGGTTCCTCCTTATCGGCGGGGTGCGGCCGGTGGGGGAGCTGCAGCGGCTGCGGTGGCGGCGGCAGGCCCGCGACTCCGATGCCGACCAGCTCGCCCGCCTCACCGGAATCCCGGGCCTGCTGTGGGTGGGGTTCTTCGGCCTGGTGACCCTCGCCGCCCTGGTCGCCGGCGGCTACCTGCTGCTGTGGCCACTTGGTAGGTGACGCGGTGACGATACGGCCGTTGCGCCGCCGGGCGCAGTAAGTCCATAACGGACAAACTGTCTCCATAGGAGATTGGCGGGTTCGCCGTGAGAATGCTGAAGCGTTCCCTGTTTGCTGGCGTCCTGAGCGTGGTGGCAGCGGTCGGTGTCGTGCTGCCGTCCACTGCGGCCAACGCCGTCGTGTCGAAATCCGGTACACAGACCTGCACCAGCATCTTCTGGGGCCGTGGCGTCCAATCCGTGGGCACCCACGTCATCGAGCACTACATGGACAACGAGCTCGTCGGACTCTTCCTCAACAATCCCAACGCGGCGGTCAAGCGGTGGACCGAACGGGCCGGCACGGGTCAGTACAGTTCGACATCCGTACGGGGAGGGATGTCCGATGTGGCAGCGGACCGGGTTTGCTCACCGTCGTCCTCGTCGCCGGGCTCGCGGCCGGCTGCACCGGCGACAAGTCACCGGCAGCCGCACCGGATCCGACGTCCGGGTCCACGATGTCACCGGAACGGACGGTGGAGCTGGACGGCTCCGTGACGCGTCACAGCGGGATGTTGCCGTGCTTCTTCGGCGGCAGGCTGTCCCGCTTGGTCCGCAGCGCCCGCAGCGCCTTGACCACGTGCACCCTCGTGGTCGACGGCATGATCACCGCGTCCACGAAGCCGCGCTCGGCCGCGATGTACGGGTTGGCCAGGGTCCGCTCGTACTCGGCGATCAGCTGCGCCCGCAGCGCCTCCGGGTCCTCGGCGGCGGCCAGCTCCTGCCGGTAGAGGATGTTCACCGCGCCCTGCGCACCCATCACCGCGATCTGCGCGGTCGGCCAGGCGAAGTTGAGGTCGGCACCGAGGTGCTTGGACCCCATGACGTCGTACGCCCCACCGTACGCCTTCCGCGTGATCACGGTGACCTTCGGGACCGTCGCCTCCGCGTACGCGTACAGCAGCTTGGCGCCGCGGCGGATGATCCCGTTCCACTCCTGGTGGGTGCCGGGCAGGAAACCGGGCACGTCCACGAAGGTCAGCACCGGGATGTTGAACGCGTCGCAGGTGCGGACGAACCGGGCCGCCTTCTCGGACGCGTCGATGTCGAGGGTGCCGGCCAGGTGCATCGGCTGGTTGGCGACCACCCCCACCGGGTGGCCCTCGACCCGGCCGAACCCGACCACGATGTTCTGCGCGAACAGCGGCTGGACCTCCAGGA
>CAZSNW010000149.1:0-6844 GCA_964608245.1 uncultured Micromonosporaceae bacterium | reverse complement strand
GGGAGACCCAGATCCTGCTCGACCCGGACAACGACGGCGACTTCGAGTACGTGCTCGTCGCCGCCGACCTGGGTCTGCTGCAGGGCGTGGACCCGACCGGCACCGTGGCCACCGCGCTGTTCGACCTGACGACCGGCGCGGGCATCCTGGAGTGGTTCGTCACCGGTGACTACAACGACGCGGTGCAGATCCTCACCGTGGACCGGTACGACGACGGCGTCGACGCTGGGTTCCTCGACCCGAGCGGCCAGCAGCGGTTCGCGTACCAGCTCCTGCACTTCAGCGACGACGAGCTGGTGGGCGCCCAGGCCGGCACGATCAACCTGTCGGCCAACGTCGACGGGAAGATCAACCCGAGCCTGCAGGTCCCGGCCGGGGTCAGCGGCGCGGTCGACTACCCGCGCAACGACACCCGCAGCCACCTGTGGCTGTTCCCGACCAACCCGGTCGACAGCCAGATGGCGGTCCTGCAGATCCCGCCGCGCGGTCGCTGACGGCACCGGTTCCGGCGGCCGGCCGCGGCAGCGGCCGGCCGACGGAAACCCCCGCTCCGTCCACTGACACACCGGTGGCCCGGCCCCGCCTCCCGGCGGGGCCGGGCCACCGGCCGTCGACGCCCGGGCGCCGCGACCCGGCGCCCGCTCAGATGCCGAGGTCGGCCGTGGACAGCCGCTGCACCAGGTCGTCCGGCCCCTCCACGGTCACCCGGGCGGCCCGCTGCCGACCGGAGAAGAACATCGCCAGCTCCCCGGGCGGGCCGGCCACGCGTACCGTCGGCCCACCGGCCCCGGCCTGTCGGGTCCGACCCTCGCCCGCGTCGATCACCACCGTGGCCGGGAACCGCCGCAGCCGCAGCCGCAGGAAGCCGGCGACCATCCGCCACAGGGCCGCCTCCTGCTCCGGTGGCAGCATCCGCGGCTGCCACTCCGGCTGGGCGCGGCGCACGTCCTCGTGGTGGATGAACATCTCCATCCCGTTGGCCAGCTCGTCCAGCCGCCGCCACCCGCTGAACGTCCACCTCGGGGGCCGGCGCAGCGCCGCCAGCAGCACCGGGAAGTCCCGCCCCGCGTACGCGCGGCGCACCCGCTCCCCGTGGCCGGCCAGCGGAGCCAGCATGATCCCAGCGGCGGCCAGCGGACGCCGTTCCCGCACCACCAGGTGCGCGGCCAGGTCCCGGGTCGTCCACCCCTCGCACAGCGTCGGCTGGTCCGGGCCCAGCCGTTCCAGCAGGTCGCACAGCGCCTGACGTTCGGCGCGGGCGTACCGGTGGGCGGTCATCGTCACCTCCCGGATCCTCGTCGATCCTTCGCCCGCGGGCGGCCCGAATCCGCGGTTCGGTCCCGTCACCGCGCGGGTACCCGTTGCGTACCATGCCACGGTATGACCTCAGGCTCGGCCGGACACGTGGCCGTGGGCCGCGGCGACCGGGCGGCCGTCGCGGGCTGGCTCACCCTCGCCCTGGTCGGCCAGCTCGCCGCGTTCGAGGTGGTGCGGCGCCTGTTCGTGGACACCCCCACCGGGCAGCGGCTGGACACCATCGCGCTGGCCGGCAACTCGATCGGCCAGGGCCACGTGGCCGGGCTGGTCAACAGCGTGCTCAACACCGTGTCGGTGCTGTCGGTGCTGGTCGCCATCGTGGTGATCGGCTTCATCGCGCTCATGCGCGGCCGGGTGCTGCTCGCCGCGGTGGCCACCGGGCTGATCGTCGGCGCCAACCTCACCACCCAGCTGCTCAAGGTCCTCATCGAACGCCCCGAGTTCGGGGTGGACCCCGACCGGGCGGCGGCCGGCAACAGCCTGCCCAGCGGGCACACCACCGTGACCGCCTCGGTCATGCTCGCCCTGGTGCTCGTGCTCCCCGCGGCGCTGCGCGGCCCGGCGGCGGTGATCGGCGCCGGGGTGGCGGGCCTCACGGGGGTGGCGACCCTGTCCGCCGGCTGGCACCGGCCCAGCGACGCGGTGGCCTCCCTGCTGCTGGTGGGGGCGTGGGCGGCGCTCGCCGGGCTGGTGCTGGTCACCGCCCGGCCCGAGGCGCCGGACCCGGTGCCGCCACGGCGCCACCGGTGGTCGCTGCTCACCCTCGTCACGGTCGCGGTCGGACTGCTCGCGGTGGCCGGCGTGGGGCTGGTGTTCACCGCTCAGGTCAACGAGATCCCGCCGGAGATGCTCAGCCAGGCCAGGCTGCTCGCGGCCTACGGCGGGGGTGCCGCCGGCATCGCCGGGGTGGCCGCCGCGGTCATGGCCGGCATGCTCGTCAGCGTCCACCGGGTGAGCCACGGGTAGCGGTGTCGCGGAGCGGATCGCGATCGTCGGCTGCGGGGTCCGGCAATCGACCCTCGCCCGACAGCTGGCCGCGGCCCTCGACCTGCCCCTGGTCCACCTTGACGCGATCTCCTACGACGAGGACTGGAACCCGCTTCCGCAGGAGGAGTTCGCCGCCCGGCAGGAGAAGCTCGCCGCCGAGCCGGCGTGGATCATCGAGGGCGACTACGCGTCGACCCTGCCGATCCGGCTCGCCGCCGCCGACACGGTGATCTTCCTCGACCTGCCGGCCCTGACCTGCCTGTGGGGAATGTACAACGGCGGCTGCGGCACGGCGGCGGCCAGCACCGCGACACCGGTGTGTACGACCGGATCCGGTGGTCCTTCCTCCGCTACGTGTGGCGCTACCGCCGCGACATGGCGCCCCGGGTCCGGGCGTTGACCGCCGAGCACGCCACCGGCGCGCAGGTCGCCACCCTCGCCAGCCGCCGTGACGTACGCCGCCTGGTGAGGCGGCCCTCCCGGTGACCAGGTGAGCGGCCGTGGTCGGCCCGGTCAGCCGACCGTGTTGCCGAACCGGTCGCGGACCTTCAGCCGCACCCTCGGCATCGGCGGCGCCGGCAGCGCCCCGCCGTCGAACCCGACCACAGTGCCGAACCGCCGCCCGGCCATCCAGTCCTCCCGGGCCTCGACGATCTCCTCGTGCGTACGCCCGACGAAGTTCCACCACATGACCAGCGGCTCGGAAAACGGCTCCCCGCCGAGCAGGAACAGCCGGCCGCGGCCGGACAGCCACAGCTCCGAGCGGCCCGGCCCCAGGTAGAGCAGGGAGCCGGGGGTGAGCGCGGCCCCGCCCACCCGCGCCTCGCCGGTCATGACCAGCACCGCGTGCTCGAAGGACGACTCCAGCGGCAGCCGGGTCTCGCCGTCGAGCACCACTTCGGCGCCCACCAGCGGGGAGTGGACCTCGGCGGGGGAGCGCAGGCCCAGCAGCTCACCCACGACCACGGTCACCGTGGTGGTCGGGTCCCGGCGTACCGGCAGGCGCGGGTGGTGGGCGAACGCCGGCGGGCGGTGGCGGGCCGACTCCGGCAGCGCCAGCCACAGCTGCAGGCCGTGCATGCGTGGCGGGTGCTCCGGCGGCGACTCCTCCGAGTGCGCGATGCCGTGCCCGGCGGTCATCAGGTTGAGCTGACCGGGCAGCGCCGACACCACGTTGCCGAGGCTGTCCCGGTGCAGGATCTCGCCCTCCACCAGCCAGGTCACCGTCTGCAGCCCGGTGTGCGGGTGGGGCGGGATGCGCATGCCCGGGGTGCCGGCGACGTCGTCCGGCCCGAAGTGGTCGACGAAGCACCACGCGCCGACCATGCGCCGGGCCCGTTGCGGGAGCAGCCGACGCACGGTCGTGTACCGGCCCAGGGGGACGTCGTGCCCGGGCAGCAGGACGCTGTCCGGCTCGGGCACGGTCGCCAGTTCCGATCCGAAGATCGACGTGTCCGCCATTACCCGACTCTACGTGCCGTACCGGTCACGGCGGTGCCACTGTGCGCGCATCCAGCTCAGCGAGCGTGTCCGGCCCAGGGCGCGTTCCCGCCGCCGGCGGTGCCCCGGGTCAGCTCAGCGCGTCCATGGCGCGTTGCACCCGCTCCACCGACACCGGCACCCGGGTGCCCAGCTGCTGGGCGAACAGGCTCACCCGCAGCTCCTCCACGGCCCAGCGGATCCGGTCCCAGGCCGGGTCCGGGCCGGGCGGGCGGCGGCGCAGGTACTCGTCGCGTACCTCGTGGATGTCGGCCATGAGCTGGCGGTCACGTTCCGGCCGCTGCGGCAGCCGCTGCAGGCGCAGTTTGGCCGCCTCCACGTAGCGCCGCAGGTCCGGCAGGCGCTGCCACCCGGTGTCGGTGACGAACCCGGCCGGCAGCAGCTCGGCGAGCTGCCGGCGCACGTCTTCGACCGCGTCGGCCAGGCCCGGCGCGGTGAGCTGCGCCAGCATGTCCTCCACCTCGTGGGCGGTCTTGAGCACCGGCAGCACCTCGGTGACCACCCCGAGGGTGGCCCGGTCCAGCCGCGTCCGCACGTGGCGGCGCAGCGCGGCGAAGGCGTCCTGGTCCCACGGCGGCCCGCCGGCCTCGGCCACCAGCGCGTCCACCGCGCACCCGGCGCAGTCGTCGAGCAGCGCCCGCACCCCGCCGTGCGGGTTGCGCAGCAGCACCAGCTTGGCGTCCCGGGCCAGCCGGTCGGAGACGTACGCGACCGGTGACGGGCAGGTCCGCAGCAGCAGCCGGCGCACCCCGGCCGCGTGCCGCCGGGCCTGCTCGGCGGCGGTGGGCAGCACGCGCAGCGCCACCCGGCCGCCCTCGTCGACCAGCGCCGGGTACCCGGTCACCCGGTGCTCGCCCACGGTCACCTCCCGGGGCAGGGTGCCGAAGTCCCAGTCGCGCACGTCGTCGCGCTCCAGGTCGCCGGCGGCGGCCGCCAGCGCCCGACGCGCCGCACCGCGCAGCTCCCGCCGCAGGGCGGCGACGTCCCGCCCTTCGGCCACCACCCGGCCGTCGGCGCCGACCACGCGTACGCGCATCCACAGGTGCTCGGGGACGCGGGACAGGTCGAACTCGTCAGGCGTCACCGTGGCGCCGGCGATCCGCGACAGCGCCCCGGCCACCGCCGGCAGCAGCGGGCCGCTGCTCGGCCCCACCTCGGCGAGCACCCGGTCGGCCACCTCCGGCACCGGGACGAACGCCCGGCGTACCACGCGGGGCAGCGACCGGATGAGCGCGGTCACCAGCTCGCGGCGCATGCCGGGCACGTGCCAGTCGAACCGGGCCTCGGTCGCCGCCCGGTCCAGCAGCATCAGCGGCACCTCCACCGTCACCCCGTCGTCGGGGTCGCCCGGTTCGAACCGGTAGGACAGCGGCAGCGTCACCTCGCCCAGCCGCCAGGTGTCGGGGAAGTCCTCCGGGCCGACCCCGCCAGCCCGGCCGCCGACCAGCCGGTCGAGGTCGAGGGTGAGCAGGTCCGGGGTGCGGCGCCGCTGCTGTTTCCACCACCGGTCGAAGTGGGCGGCGGACACCACGTCGGCGGGGATCCGCTGGTCGTAGAAGTCGAAGATCACCTCGTCGTCGGCGACGATGTCGCGCCGGCGGGCCCGGTCCTCCAGGGCGGCGGCCTGCTCGCGTACCGCGGCGTTGTCGTGGAAGAACCGGTGGTGGGTGTCCCAGTCCTGCTCGACCAGGGCGTGGCGGATGAACAACTCCCGGGCGGCGCGCGGGTCGATCCGCGCGTAGTCGACCCGGCGGCGGGGCACGATCGGCAGCCCGTAGAGGGTGACCCGCTCGTACGCGACCGCCCCGCCGCGTTTGCGGTCCCAGTGCAGCTCGCTGTAGGTGCGGGTGACCAGGTGCTCCGCGAGCGGCTCCACCCACTCGGGTTTGACCGCCGCCGCCACCCGCCCCCACAGCCTGGTGGTCTCCACGAGTTCGGCGACCATCACCCAGTCCGGGGAGCGTTTGAACAGCACCGAGCCGGGGGCGATGGCGAACCGGGCGTTGCGGGCGCCTATGTACTCGCGCCGCTTGCGCGGATCGTTGGACTCCAGGTCACGCCGGCCCAGGTGCGACAGCAGGCCGGACAGCAGGGCGATGTGGATCCGGTCCGGGTCGGCCGGGGCGCTGTTGAGGGAGGCGCCGAGCGTACGCGCGGTGCGGCGCAGCTGCTCGTGGACGTCCTGCCACTCGCGGACCCGCAGGAAGTTGAGGAACTCGTCGCGGCACATCCGCCGGAACTGGTTGCCGGACAGCTCCTTCTGCTTGGTCTGCAGGTACTCCCACAGGTTGAGGTACGCGAGGAAGTCGCTGCGTTCGTCGGCGAAGCGGGCGTGCGCGGTGTCGGCCGCCTCCCGGCGGTCGGTCGGACGCTCCCGTGGGTCCTGGATGGACAGGGCGGAGGCGATGACCAGGACCTCCTTCAGGCACCCCTGCCGGTCGGCCTCCAGCGCCATGCGCGCCAGCCGCGGGTCCACCGGCAGGCGGGCGAGCCGGTGTCCGAGCGGCGTGAGCCGGTAGCCGGCCGGGCCGCCCCCGCCCTGGGTGTCGCCCTTGGCGTCGGCCCGGCCCTGGTCGGCCGCGCGGCCCGAATCGGGCCGGCCGCGACGGGCCCGCCGGCCGCGCAACGGTTCGATCGCGCCCAGCTCCTCCAGCAGCCGGACGCCGTCGCTGACCTGCCGGCGGTCCGGCGGGTCGAGGAACGGGAACTCGGTCACCTCGCCCAGCCGCAGGTCGGCCATCTGCAGGATGACCGAGGCGAGGTTGGTACGCAGGATCTCCGGCTCGGTGAACGCCGGGCGGGACGCGAAGTCCTCCTCCGAGTACAGCCGGATGCAGATGCCGTCGGCGACCCGGCCGCAGCGGCCGGCCCGCTGGATCGCCGAGGCCTGCGAGATCGGTTCGATCGGCAGCCGCTGGACCTTGAGCCGGTGGCTGTAGCGGGAGATGCGGGCGAACCCCGGGTCGATCACGTACCGGATGCCGGGCACGGTCAGCGACGTCTCGGCCACGTTGGTGGCGAGCACGATCCGCCGGTGCCG
>CAZSNW010000148.1:0-6956 GCA_964608245.1 uncultured Micromonosporaceae bacterium | reverse complement strand
TCCGACAACTTCCGAAGCCGCGCATCCTCCCGAGACTTCGCCAACACATCCGCCCCGGGGGGGGACAGGGGTCCCGCGGGGGTGCCCCCCCACCCCCTGCGGCGACGTTTGCGCGGGTAGGAGCCCTGGATGCGGCTCCGGTGGCCGGTGGCGTGGGTAGCGGGGGCGCGCTGCTGCGCCCTGCCGCCCGGTGCGGTGGCGGTGGTGGGGGGCGCACAGAGATCGAAGCATCTCAGGGCGATGATCGTCTGGCGCTCCCATGTGATCGACGTCTGTTGCGGCGGCCCGGCACCGGTCTGGGTGGCCTGCCAGTGACCAGTGGCCGCCGTCTGGCAGCGTCTCTACCCAGGTGCAGCGGCCGCCGTCCCGGGCGATGATCTGCCGGCGCAGCTTCTGCCAGCCTCGTGGCCTGGGGGCAGTCCGCCAACTGGTGGGGTCATGTCGCCAGGTGGGGGTCACATCGTCACCCCCTCGGCGGTACTGCAGGGCTGGCGCATCTGGGGGATGATGGCGGGTACTCGCGCAAGGAGGACCCCGTGGGACTGTGGAGCAATCACCGACACCGTCAGGCTGGCAAGTACGCCAAGCGGCTGGCCAAGGCGGTGGAGGCCCAGCAGCAGCAGATCATGGCCTTGCAGGCGCAGCAGGCGGCAGGGGTGGTGCAGGTTGCCCAGCCAGCGGCCGCCGCGCCACAGCCGAGCGCGCCACAGCCGGGGCTATTCCGGGAGGGGTACAACCGGGGGTGGGGTGAGGGGTGGGGTGAAGGCTGGAAGGCCGGCCAGCGTGACCTGATCGAGGCGCTGCGGTCCGGCCGGGTCAGGGTCGAGGACCTGTAGACGAGGCTACTCGTGGAGACACGACGCGCTTACGCGCGAGCGTAGCATGCCCGCGCGTTCGCGCCGGTCAGGACGCCGCCTCCCGCCTGAGCGCCTCGACGTCGCCGAGCCGGTAGCGGCCGTCGCCGCCGGCGATGACGCGTCCACGGTGCGCCAGCCCGCGTACCACCGCCGGCGTGGTCGGGATGCCGAGCCAGGTCAGCCACCGTGCGACCTCGGTGGCGGTGCCGCGCCGGTCACGGGCGAGGGCGAGTAGCTGTGCGCGTCGGGTGGTGACGTCGTGTCGGGTGACGCTGCCGACGCTGACGCCGTGGTCGCGGGCGATCTGGGCGCGGGACTTCTGGCCTGCTCGGATGTCGGCGAGGATCGCCTGCTTGGTGTGTTCGGGGATGGGTGCCGGCATTCCGGTCACCTCACCTGGTTCTGTCCGGTTTGTGACGCCGGTCCCCACGGGGTGGCGTCAGGCCGGCATGATGACCGGCATGGAGTTCAGCGGTTACATGATCAAAGTGCGCTGGGATGGGCAGACCTTGGTGGTGCATCCCACCAGCCGGCCGGCGGCGGTGGCGCTGCTGGGCAAGGAGCACAAGGGCGGGGACCTGGTGCTCGACCGCGACCAGATCGCCGACGTGCAGTTCGTCAAGGCTGGGCTGCTCACCAACGGCCGGGTCACGGTCCGCGACACGGCGGGCCGGCGGTACGTGCTGCACTTCCGCAAGAGGCAGCAGCCGGGGATGGCGGAGCTGGCGCGGGAGCTTGGCGCCACTGTGTGACGGCGGGAATGGGCGAGGGCCCCAGGCTGATATCGGCCTGGGGCCCTCTCACGTCTGGCCGCGGGACCGGGATCACCCCCACGGGCGTGGGGAGGACTGGCGTACACCGGTCGCCGGTGACGGGAAGGGCGGATCACCCCCACGGGCGTGGGGAGGACTCGCCCGCGGCTCGCAGGCGCTGACCGGATGGGGGATCACCCCCACGTGCGTGGGGAGGACATGTGGTCCGAGCCCACCTCGATCTCCCCGGTCGGAGCACCCCCACGTGCGTGGGGAGGACTGTGTCGCGACTCAACGCGACTCAGCGGCTCTGGGAGCACCCCCACGTGCGTGGGGAGGACAGCTCTTTCAGCGCGCGCACGGCAGGGCTGTTCGGAGCACCCCCACGTGCGTGGGGAGGACGCTGGGCACACTTCACCCCGGTGGGTCCATCATAGCGTGATGCCCCGGGGCTGTCGTCGGCGCACTGTCGGCGGGTCATGGTGCGGCCCCTGCGGTGGCGAGGTCGGCGAGGCCTCGGGACCAGCCGCAGGCCAGGCAGGCCAGCCACTGTAGACGGTTTCCGCCGAGATCGCGGTCGACGAGGACGACCGCGGGGATGAGGACGCGGCCTTCGCCGGGCCGGGCCTCGGTGACGTGGGTGGCCTCGCAGTGGGGGCATTGGGCGCCGCGCACGCCGCGCTGCTCTACGGCGCCGTGGAGCCAGGCCTCGATCTGGCGGCGCCAGCGGGTGGCGCTCCGCCAGATGGTGTCGGCGACCTGGTCGAGGCCGCGGCTGGTGGTGAGGCCGGCGACGTGGCGTAGGAGGCGGCCGACCGGGGGCGGGTCGGTGTCGGGGTCGGCGGCGAGGTAGGGCCTGCGGTCGATGTCGAGCGCGGCGGCCCAGGTGTGGGTTGACGTGGTGATCTCGGTCCAGAGGTCGGCGACGTCGACGGCCAGTGGTGGCGTGGAGCGGGGGATGGTGCGTCCGCCGGTGCCGGTGGTGCTGGCGCCGAGTTCGGCGCGGAGTTGGGTGAGCAGCGATGGGGCGGTCACCCGGTAGCGGACGGTGGGTGTGACCGAGATGGTCCGCCGCTGCCGCCGGGTGAGGGCGGCGACGGCGTCGTGGACGGGGTGGCGGGGCGTGGGGTCACTCATCGTCGGCCTCCGCGACGACGGCGCGGGCGTGCTCGAGATCGGCGCGCAGTCGGCGTACCTCGGCGAGCAGCCGAGAGACGTCGGTGGGGGCGTCGGCGATCAGCATGGCTTCCTCGGCCGTGGCTACGACGGCGACGAGGCGCCCGGTGGCGTCGTAGACGGTCCACTCGGGGTCGGGGCCGTGGAGGGTCCACGGCCCGTCGGCGGCGGCGGCGCGGCGCTCGATGGCGGCGAGGGTGAGCCGTTCGAGCAGCTGGTCCGGGGTCTCGGCGTGGGTGTTGTCGGTCATGGTCACTCCTCGGTGGCGGGTCGGTGGAGGTGGGCCGGGAACTCGCCGGGCAGGCCCCATGCGGTGTAGCCGGTTCGGTCCCGCAGCACGAGTCCGGCGGCGGGCGGGTAGACGCATTCGCCGTGGCGGCGGTGCTGGTCGAAGGCGCTGACGCCGGTGAAGGTGTGGTGGCAGGCGCCGCAGTGGGCGGTGGAGGCACCGGACCAGCGGGCGCCGCAGGTGCATGCCCAGGGCAGAGGTGGCCGTTCCGTGGTTTGCCGCGTGCGAGGGACGGCCGAAATCGGCTCGGGGGTGGTGTGGGTAGGGGTCGGGGGTTTCATCGCGTCTCCGTGGCGCTCAGCGGTCATCGGTCAGTCCTCTCGGGTGGTCATGTCGACGAAGCGGCTCATGTGGAGCTGGGCGGCGACGGTCACCACGCCCCGCTCGGCGTTGCGCGCCTTGCGGACGACCAGGTCGGCTTCGCCGCGGCGCGGCGATTCCGGGTCGTAGTAGTCGGGTCGGTGGACGAACAGCACCACGTTGGAGTCGTTGGCGATCGCCCCGGAGCCGCGCAGGTCGGACAGCTGCGGCAGCTTGTCGGCGCGCATGTCGGGGTTGCGGTTCATCTGCGCGGCGGCGATGACCGGGAGGTTCAGCTCGCTGGCGAGCACCTTCAGGTCGCGGCTCACGTCGGCGATCTGCTCCTGCTCGGTGTTGCAGCGGCGGGACGGCCGGACCAGCTGCATGTAGTCGACGACCACGGCGGCGAGGCCGTGCCGGTGGCGCAGGATCTGGCACTTGGTCTTGATCTGCCGGACGGTGAGGTCGGAGTCGTCGCAGAGGAACAGCGGCGCGACGGACATGGGTCCGAGCACGCTGGACACCCGCTGCCAGTCCCGGTCGGACAGGTCGCCGTCGCGGATCGCCTGGTAGGGGACGCCGGCCTCGGCTGCGAGGATCCGCTCGAAGATCTCCTCCCGGGACATTTCCAGGCTGAACATGGCCACGGTGAGCCTCTGCGTGATGGCGATGTGCCGGGCGGTGTCGGTGAGGAACACGCTCTTGCCGGCGCCGGTCGGGGCGGCGATGGTGACCAGCTGCTTGGGGCGCAGGCCGCCGAGCATCCGGTCCAGGTCGCGGAATCCGGTGGAGATGCCGGCGGGGGTGGCCTTGCGGTGCTCGATCGCGGCGAGTCCGGGCTCCAGCAGGTCGCCGAGCGGGACCATGCCGGGGTCGGCGGCGCGGGGCTGAGCCTGCTGGAGGAGGTCGGCGGCGAGGTCGGCGACCTGCTGCGCGGTCATGCCGGGTGAGGTGGACGCCTGGGTGAGCCGGACGCCGGCGGCCTGGAGGCGGCGGCGGGCGGCGCACTCCAGCACCCGGTTGACGTACCAGCCGGTCTGCGCGGCCACCGGGGCGGCGGCGAGACAGGTGTGCAGGTAGTCGGCGCCGCCGAGACGGGTGAGGTCGCCGCGGTCGGCCAGGTAGCCGGCCAGCGCGATCGGCTCGGTGGGTGTTCCGGCTTCGCGGGCGGCGAGGATCGCCGCGTACAGCTCGCCGTGGCGGGGGTTGTAGAAGTCGTCGGGGGCGAGCCGGACCGCCACCTCGTCGATGAGGTCGGGGCTGGACATCAGCGTGCCGATCACGACCCGCTCGGCGTCCAGGTCGTAGGCGGCAGCGGCAGCCTGGGTGTCGACGGTCATGTTTCTCCTCTCACTGCGTGGCCGCTTCGAGCAGGCCGGTGTTGAGTCGGGCGGCTCTCTCGGCGAGTGCGACGAGCTGGTCCGCGGGCACGTGGCGGCGGTGCAGCGCGGTTGCCTCCTGGGTGATTCGCATGAGGGTCATGGCGCTGATCCGGCCGTTGCTGCTGGCGCGGTAGGCGTCGAGGGCGGCGAGCACGTCGGGGTGGGTCTGCTCGCCGTCGCGGCGCAGCGGCGGTCTGCCGTCGCGGCACATGGGGCACAGCGGCAGGCCGGTGGTCGGGTGGGGGATCCGGCCGCCGGGCATGTCGTGCTCGCACGGCGGGTTGGTGCGCTGGAGTTCCCGGATCTGCTCCTCGACCTGTTCGGCGCGGGCGGCCTTCACGTCGGCGTAGAACGGGGTGAAGGACCGGTTGCTGGCCATCGTGCGCAGCCACTTGAGGTTGACCCTGCTGCCGTAGCGCTCGACGACGAGGCGGTGGACGGCCTCGGCGTCGTCGCGGGTGGCTTCGGGGTGGTCGACGCGAAGCGCGTCGAGGATCACCCGGGTGGCTTCGGGCATCCACCCGTCACCGTGACGTTGAGGCGGCGGGGTGGGTGTATGAGGGTTCTTTGAGGGTTCATTGAGGGAAGGGCGGAACGGTGGTTCCGCCATTCCGGAACGGTGGTTCCGCCATTCCGGAACGGTGGTTCCGCCATTCTCGCCGGAAGGCGGAACGTCAGTACCGCCATTAGGCGGCACGGGAGTGCCGCCATCTGCAACGAATGCCGGAACGTCAGTACCGCCATTAGGCGGCACGGGAGTGCCGGCAAAGACGGGCAGCCGATAGGTGGTCCGCTTGCCCGGGCAGGAGTAGACCAGCCGACCGTTCTTGTCCGTGCCGAGCGGTACCCGGACCTCGAGCTTGCGCTCGGCGAGCCGGTTGAAGACGGCACGGACCCCCCGGTCGCTCATCCCGCAGCGCCGGGTGATTACGTCCATGCCCGGCCAGGCTTCCCTGGTCTTGTCGTTGGCGCTTTCGGCCAGCACGACGAGGACCAGGCGCTCAGCCGGGCTGAGTGTCGCGGGCGCGTAGTCAAGCACCTCGGCGACGAGCTTCATTCCCACCCGTTCACCTCCGCCAGAAGGTCGGCGTAGCGCGGGGTGCGGGCGATCAGCCGGTGCGGGCTCGGGTGAGCCAACGCCTCGTTGTCGATCGCGTCATCGACATGCCGGTGCAGCATCAGCCGCAGCAGCTCAAGCAGCTCGGCCGCCGGGGTGTTCGCGGTGGCCAGACTGGCCGCGTCGCGGGCGGCGGCGGTGACCGCGTGCCGCACCAAGGCGATCGACTGGTTGTAGGCGTCTGTGGCGTGCACCGGGGTGTCCTTTCGGGTCGTTGTTGTGGGGGTGCGGCCCCGCCCCCTCGCCGGGGCCGCACCCCGGGCTAGGCAGCCCGCTTCTTGCGCAGAGCCCGCTTGCGTTCGCGCCACATCTCCCGCTCGGCCTCCCGGCACGGCCCGCACAGCGGCTCGCGGTGGTAGCGGTGGCGTTGCGCGGCGGCGTAGGTGCCGTGCGGCCTTAGCCGCGTGAGCGGGGCCGGCTCGGCGATCCAGGCGGTCAGGGACCGCCAGCTGCGGTCGACCGGCACCGCCGCGGCGAGCACGTACAGCAGCGCCTCCCGGTCGGCGGGGTCGGGCAGGGTCGCGTACAGCCAGCGGCTGTTGGCCTGGGGGTCTTCGTCGCGTACGCGGGCCACGAACTGGGCGGCGACGGCGGCGAGCCGGTCGGCGTAGGCGTCGCGGTCGTTCTCATCCATGGGCCACCTCCTGCAGTTCGCGGGTGATTTCGCCGGCCAGCCAGTCCGAGGGCCGCCACACCGTGGCGTCCTGCCCGGCTTCCTGCAGCGCGGCCAGCCACTCCTTCTGGTGCCGGCTCAGGCGGCCCCGCTGTGTCTTCAGCTCGCGGTAGATGACGCGGCGGCCGACGATGACCAGGTCGGGGAAGCCGGGCTCGGAGCGGCGGCTGTCGTGGGTGTGGTAGGCCAGCAGCCGCAGGTGCCGGCAGGCGGTGCGGACCGCCGCCATGAGGTCCGTTTCGGTCATGGCGGCGGCCAGCACCTGCCGGGCTGTCACTGCTGCTGCCCCGGGGCGGCCACGGGCGGCCAGCCGTCGAAGCCCGGCTCCTCGACGGCCAGCGGCTGGGCTTCCAGATGGTCGATGACCCGGGCGGCCTCCCGGCGGGTCAGCTCCTTCGAGCTGGCGACCA
>CAZSNW010000147.1:0-6974 GCA_964608245.1 uncultured Micromonosporaceae bacterium | reverse complement strand
AGCGGGCCGAGTTCGCCGCGCAGCTGGCCGAGCTGGACCCGCACGAGGTACCGCTGAACCTCCTCAACCCCCGGCCGGGCACGCCGCTTGCGGACCGGCCGCTGATGTCGGCGAGGGACGCCCTGCGGGCGATCGCCGCGTTCCGGCGGGCGCTGCCGCGCACCCTGCTGCGGTACGCGGGCGGGCGTGAGATCACGCTCGGCGACCTGGGTACGCGCGACGGCCTGCTCGGCGGGATCAACGCGATCATCGTCGGCAACTACCTGACCACCCTGGGCCGGCCGGCCGAGCAGGACCTGGCGCTGCTGCGCGAGCTGAAGATGCCGGTCAAGGCGCTGTCGGCGACCCTGTAGCACGCCGCCGGCTTACCGGCGCCACCCGCGGGTCTCCGGCGACGCCGGGGGCGGCCGCGGCCGCCGTTACCCGGCGCGCAGCTCGCCGTGGGCCACGCAGGTCGCGGCCCAGCCGGCCGGCAGCACCTGTACCTTCATCCGGCGACGGCAGCGGGGGCAGAACCGGGGCGGTTCGAGCTCCCGGGCGGCCACGCAGGCGGTGTGCGAGCCCTCCCCCAGCGCCCCGCCGCAACGGTCGCACCAGGCCACGTCGTGCCGGCGCGCCCAGTACAGCTCGGTGTGCAACCGCCGGCGGTAGCGGCGGTCGGGCAGCAGGGCGGTCAGGCGCTCCCGCAGCGTCTCCCGTTCCTCGGCGGGCAGCCCCGCGACCGAGCTGATCGACAGCGCGTTGGCCACCACCCCGTCACGGTCCAGCTCCAGCTCGTGGGTGATCCGCTGGTGGACCGGCGGGGCGAACGCGGAACCGGTGAACGCCTCCCGCCACGTACCGGCGGCCACCAGCGCGCCGCCGGGCTCCCCGCCGCGGGCGATCGCCTCCCGGATGAGCCGGCGGGCCCCCTCCGGCAGGGCCGGCTCCCAGGGACCGGCCGGCACGTTCCACAGCAGCACCACCCCGCCGGTGGGCCGCAGCACCCGGTCGGCCTCGGCCAGGGCCCGCCGGCCGTCGAACCAGTGGAACGCCTCGGCGACGAACACCGCCTGCACGGACGCGTCGGCCAGCGGCAGCTGCTCGGCCGACCCGGCGTACACGGTGGCGGCCGGGACGGTCGCGGTCAGCACCTCGCGCATGCTGTCCAGCGGCTCGACCGCCACCACCCGGAACCGTTCGGCGAGCAGGGCGGTGAGCTTGCCGGTGCCCGCGCCGACGTCGGCCACCGGTACGCCGTCGGGGAGGTGCAGCACGGTGGCGACGACGTCCAGCAGGGCGTGCGGCCACCCGGGGCGGCCGCGGTGGTACTCCGCGGCCACCACGGCGAAGCTGCGCGCCTGACGCGCCCGTTGCCCGGCCTCCTCGGACACCGTCGGCATCCGCTGTTTGTCAGCGCTGGTCGATGGGGACGTAGTCGCGCTCCGGCTCGCCGACGTAGACCTGCCGCGGGCGCCCGATCTTGGTCTCCGGGTCCTCCATCATCTCCCGCCACTGGGCGATCCAGCCGGGCAGCCGGCCGATCGCGAACAGCACGGTGAACATCTTCTTGGGGAAGCCCATCGCCTTGTAGATGAGCCCGGTGTAGAAGTCCACATTGGGGTAGAGCTTGCGGGAGATGAAGTAGTCGTCGGTGAGCGCGACCTCCTCCAGCTCCATCGCCAGGTCCAGCAGCGGGTCGCGCTTCTCCAGCCGGGCGAGCACGTCCATGGCGGTCTGCTTGACGATCCGCGCCCGCGGGTCGTAGTTCTTGTAGACCCGGTGACCGAAGCCCATCAGCCGGACGCCCGACTCGCGGTTCTTGACCCGTTTCACGAACCCGGCGACGTCGCCACCCTCCTCCCGGATGCGCTCCAGCATGTTGAGCACCGCCTCGTTGGCGCCGCCGTGCAGCGGGCCGGACAGCGCGGCGATGCCGGCGGAGATGGAGGTGAACAGGTTGGCGTGGCTGGAGCCGACCATCCGGACCGTGGCGGTGGAGCAGTTCTGCTCGTGGTCGGCGTGCAGCAGGAACAGCACGTCCAGCGCCCGGGTGAGCACCGGGTCGGGCACGTAGGGCTCGGCCGGCACGCCGAAGGTCATCCGCAGGAAGTTCGCCGTGTAGTCCAGCGAGTTGTCCGGGTACAGCATCGGCTGCCCGATCGACTTCTTGTACGCGTACGAGGCGATGGTCGGCACCTTCGCGAGCAGCCGGATGGTGGAGATGTCCACCTGTTCGGTGTCGAACGGGTCCAGGCTGTCCTGGTAGAAGGTCGACAGCGCGCTGACCGCCGACGACAGCACCGCCATCGGGTGGGCGTCCCGAGGGAAGCCGTCGAAGAAGCGGCGGAGATCCTCGTGCAGCATCGTGTGCATCCGGATCTCGTTGGTGAACGCGTCCAGCTGGTCCCGGGTCGGCAGCTCACCGTGGATGAGCAGGTACGCGACCTCCAGGAAACTCGACCGCTCCGCCAGCTGCTCGATCGGATAGCCGCGGTAGCGGAGGATGCCGGCGTCCCCGTCGATGTAAGTGATCTTGGATGCACAGCTCGCCGTGTTGACGAACCCGGGATCGAGGGTCACCTGACCGGTCTGCTGAAGCAGCCCGTTGATCTCCAGCCCGCTGGGCCCGGCGACCGCCCGCCGTACCGGCAGAGTGAGCTGGCCCTCCTCGTGACTGAGTACGTAACCCGCCATCGCCTTCCTCACTGTCGTGGACACCCGTCCGTAACCTATCCGCACCCGGTCGGCGACCTTTCAGCGCACCGGCCCGTTCGTCCATCGTCCGGGACGGACATCCGGTGCGTAGGTGGGCAGACATCTCGTTACCGAACCACTAGGCTCACTCACGTCACAGGACCCGCCGGCACCAGGGGTCCCGAAGGTGCCCGGCCACACACCGGGTCACCGTCGGGCACCGGCGTCGGTGGGTGGCGGATGCGACCAGGGGAGGCGGCATGGCGCTGGTGCGGCGCAGCGCGGTGGACGGGCGGGGTACGTCGTCGACGACCCCGACCGCCGGTGGCGGGCTGACGGTCCCCCGGCAGCCGTCGGCCGCCGACATCAACGAGGCCACCGTCGGGCCGCCGCCGCTGGAGGAGGCGGCCGCCGCGCCCGACCGGCCGCCGCGCTGGTGGATCCTGCTGATCGCACTCGTACTGCTGGCCGCCGGCGGCGCCGCCTGCTGGCTGATCGACGCCGCGTACCGGGTGCCGGAGGCGCCGGTCGACAACGTGGCCGCCGTGGTGGTGACGCTGGTGCTGGCCGCCCTCGTGGTGGAGCGGCTCGTCGAGCCGCTCACCCGCTGGTTGCCGGGGCGGCGGGCCCGGTTCCGGTACGAGCAGCAGATCGCCGACCTGGCCAACCGCGCCCCGCAGGCGAGCCTGGCGGCGGTGGCGGCGGCCAAGGCGGGCATGGTGCAGCGGCGGGCCGAGCGGGCGCTGCTGGCGTGGGCGCTGGCGTCGGTGCTGGCCGCGGCCGGGGCGGCGGCGGTCGGCTTCCCGCTGCTGCGCAGCCTCCTCACCGCGCCCGCCAGCGTGTCGTCGGTGCCGCTGTGGGTGGACACGTTCGCCACCGGGGTGGTGGTGGGCACGCTCACCCGGCCGGTGCACGACCTGCTGGCCCGGCTCACCGACGGCTGGCGCCGGGACCCGACCGACTGACCCCGCGCCCGGAGCCGGCCCGGGACTCCTGCGACCACTCAACCGGATCCGCGGACCACCAGGTGGGCGTCGAGCAGCACGTGCCGGCGCTCCGGCTCCTCGCCGCGGATGCGCGCCAGCAGCAGCTCGGCCATCCGCCGGCCCATCTCCTCCACCGGCTGGTGCACGGTGGTGAGCGCCGGGTCGGTCTGCCGGGCCACCACCGAGTCGTCGAACCCGACCACCGCCACCTGCTCGGGCACCCGCAGCCCCGCCTCCCGCAGCACCCGCAGGGCGCCGGCGGCCATGAGGTCCGAGGCGGCGAACACCGCGTCGAGCTCCAGCCCCTGGGAGAGCAGCTGCCGCATGGCCGCCGCGCCGCTGGGTTCGCTGAAGTCGCCGTAGGCGACGAGCCGCTCGTCCACCGGCATCCCCGCGTCGGCGTGCGCGCGGCGGTAGCCGGCGAGCCGCGCGAGCCCCGCGCCCATGTCCTGCGGCCCGGCGATGGTGGCGACCCGGCGGCGGCCGGCGGCCAGCAGGTGGGCCACCGCCTGCCGGGCGCCGTCGACGTTGTCGATGTCCACGTACCAGGCGTCGTCGTCGCCGCCGTCGATCTGCCGGACCAGCATCCGGGCCGGCCGGCCGCCGAGCACGGTGGGCAGGCCGCGGGCCGCCAGCAGCGCCGGCAGCGGGTCGTCGTCGTGCAGCGACAGCAGCAGCACCCCGTCGACGTGCTGGCTGGTCAGGTGCTGCTCCACCCGCTGGCGCTGGGCCGCCGACTGGGCCATGGCCAGCCACAGCTGCATCGGCGTGTCGTCCAGGGCGGCGCTGATGCCGCGGACGATGCCGGCGAAGAACGGCTCGGCGAACACCCGCTCCTCCGACTCGGAGACCCCCCGGGCCCCCGCGTCGGTCCGCCGGGTGACCAGCGCCCGGGCGGCCCGGTTGGGCACGTAGCCGAGCTGGGCGATGGCGCGCTCCACCGCGGCCCGGGCCTGCGGGCTGACCTGTGCCGACCCGTTGACCACCCGGGAGACGGTGCCGCGTCCCACCCCGGCCAGCGCCGCCACCTCGTCCAGCGTGGGGCGGCGGCGCGGCGTCCGCGGCCGGCTCACGCCGCCTCCTCCGGCTTCTCGGGCAGCCCGCCGGCGCGCACCACCTGCGCGTACCAGCGGGCGCTGCTCTTGGGGATCCGCCGCTGGGTGGCGTAGTCGACGTAGACCAGGCCGAACCGTTTGCCGTAGCCGTGGGTCCACTCGAAGTTGTCCATCAGCGACCAGGCGAAGTAGCCGCGCAGCGGGACACCGGCGGTCAGCGCCTGGTGGCAGGCGCGCAGGTGGGCGTCGAGGTACGCGATGCGCTGGGGGTCGTGCACCCGACCGTCGGGGCCGACCGTGTCGTCGAACGCCGCGCCGTTCTCGGTGACGTACAACGGCACCGGCGGGTAGTCGCGGTGCAGCCGCAGCAGCGTCTCGGTGAGCCCGGGGGCGTCGATCTCCCAACCCATGGCGGTGGTGGGCACGCCGCGGGTGACGAACCGCACGTCCTCGCTGCCCGGCCAGCAGGAGGCGCTGCGCCAGTGCGGCGGGCGCCCGGCGGACTCCAGAGGGGCCGCCACCACGTACCGGCTGTAGTAGTTGACCGCCAGGAACGTGCCGGGCGTGGCGATGGTGGCGAGGTCCCCGTCCCGCACGAACCCCAGGTCGCTGACGCCGGCGAGGTCGGCGACCACGTCGGCCGGGTAGCGGCCGCGCAGCACCGGGTCGAGGAACCACCGGTTGGCCAGCCCGTCGATGCGGCGCACCGCGTCGGCGTGCCGCGGGTCGTCGTCGGCCGGGGACACCGCGTACAGGTTGAGGGTGATGCCGACCTGCACGTCCGGGTCGGCGGCCCGCAGTGCCTGCACCGTGGTGCCGTGGCCGAGCAGCAGGTGGTGGGCGGCGCGCAGGGCGGCGACCGGGTCCTGACGGCCGGGGGCGTGCACCCCGGCGCCGTAGCCGAGGAAGCTCGCGCACCACGGCTCGTTGACCGTGATCCAGCCGGCCACCCGGTCGCCGATGGCGGCGTGCACCACCTGCGCGTACTCGGTGAACCAGGCGGCGGTGTCGCGGTGCGGCCAGCCGCCCTCGCGCTCCAGCGCCTCGGGCAGGTCCCAGGGGTCGAGGGTGACCCAGGGTTCGATGTCGGCGGCGCGCAGCGCGTCCACCAGCCGCCGGTAGAAGTCGAGGCCGGCCTGGTTGACCCGGCCGCGGCCGGAGGGCAGCACCCGCGGCCAGGAGACCGAGAACCGGTACGCGCCGATGCCGAGCCCGGCCATGATCGCCACGTCGTGGCGGTAGCGGTGGTAGTGGTCGCAGGCCACGTCACCGGTGTCGCCGCCGGCGATCGCCCCGGGCACCCGGCAGAAGGTGTCCCAGATGGATGGTCCGCGGCCGTCCTCGGTGGCCGCCCCCTCCACCTGGTAGGCGGCGGTGGCCACGCCCCACCGGAACCCGGCCGGGAACCGCAGCAGCGCACCACCCTCCGCCGCCGGGGAGGCCTCCGGGAGGCGGTGCGCCCCGTGTCGTGTCGTCACTCCTTGACCGACCCTTCCATGATCCCGCTGATGATCTGCTTGCCGAACAGCACGAACACCACCAGCAGCGGCAGCATCGCCAGGGCGGTGGCGGCGAACACCATCGAGTAGTCCGAGGTGTAGTACGCCGAAGAAATGATCTTGATGGAGATCTGGACGGTGGGGTTGTTCGGCGTGAGCACCACGAACGGCCAGATGAACTCGTTCCACTGGAGCATGAAGGTGAGCAGGCCGAGCACGGCGGCCGCCGGACGCAGCGCGGGCAGCACCACGTTCCAGTACAGGCGCCAGGTGGAGCAGCCGTCGACCCGACCGGCGTCGATGAGGTCGTCGCTGACGGCGCTGGCGGCGTACTGCCGCATGAGGAACACGCCGAAGCCGTTGACGAGGAACGGCACGATGACCGCCTGCAGCGAGTCGGTCCACCCCAGCCGGATCATGACCATGTAGAGCGGGACGATCGCCAGCTGGGTGGGGACCATCATCGTGCCGATGATGAACAGCATCAACGCGTTGCGGCCGGCGAAACGGAGCTTGGCGAAGGCGAACCCGGCCAGCGAGGAGAAGAAGACCACCGAGACGGTGACCACCGCGGCCACGTACGCCGAGTTCAGCAGGCCCTTGAGGAAGATGCCGTTCTCGGCCTCCAGCACCCGGCGGACGTTGTCCGCCAGCTGGTCGCCGGGCAACAGCGGCGGCGGCACCCGGTAGACCGCCTCGTTGGTGCGGGTGGCCATGAGGAACGACCAGATGATCGGGAACACCGACAGCACCGCGGC
>CAZSNW010000146.1:0-6977 GCA_964608245.1 uncultured Micromonosporaceae bacterium | reverse complement strand
GTTCTTCGGCGAGAACCGGGGCGACCCGATGGCGTTCGCCCGGACGGTCATCGACGCCGGAGCGGACCTGGTGGTCGGGCACGGCCCGCACGTGATGCGCGGGATCGAGTTCTACAAGGGCCGGCTCATCGCGTACAGCCTGGGCAACTTCGCCGGCGGCGGGGGGACGCTGTCGGCGGCCGGGCCGCTCGGCCAGGGCGCGGTGCTGAAGGTGACCCTGACCGCCGAGGGCGAGTTCGTCGAGGGCGAGCTGATCGCCACCCACATGTACGACAACGGCCTGCCGAAGGTCGACCCGCAGCGGCGGGGCCTGCAGCTGGTACGCGAGGTGACCGCGCTGGATTTCCCCGAGACCGGTGCCCGGTTCACCGACGAGGGCCGTATCCTCCCGCCCACCACCGGCTGAGCGCGCGCCCGTCCCGACGCGGACCGGTGGTGCGGACCGGATCCGTCGTGCCGGGAGTGGTCGGTGTCGCGACGTACGCTTGCCGCGTGACGACGGCCGATTCTCCGACCCCATCGCCGGACGGGGTGTCGACGCCCGCGTCGGGTGAGGAGACGCCGGCGGCGCTGACGCGGCGCGCCCGGCGGATGGGCCGGGAGCTGGCGCGCACCCACCCGGACGCCCGCTGCGAACTGGACTTCCGCACGCCGCTGCAGTTGACGGTGGCCACCATCCTGTCCGCGCAGACCACCGACGTGCGGGTCAACCAGGTGACCCCGGAGCTGTTCGCGCGCTACCCCACCGCGGCCGACCTCGCCGCCGCCGACCGCGAGGACCTGGAGAAACTGCTGCGCCCCACCGGCTTCTTCCGGGCCAAGGCCGAGACGCTCGTCCGGCTGGGCCGCGAGCTGGTGGAGCGGTTCGACGGCGAGGTCCCCGGCCGGATGGACGACCTGGTGAGCCTGCCCGGGGTGGGGCGCAAGACCGCCAACGTGATCCTGGGCAACGCCTTCGGCGTACCCGGCATCGTGGTGGACACGCACGTCAAGCGGCTGGTCCGCCGCTTCGGATGGACGCGGGAGACCGACCCGGAGAAGATCGAGCGGGCCGTCGCCGCGCTGTTCCCGCCGCGGGAGTGGACCATGCTCTCCCACCGGGTGATCTTCCACGGCCGCCGGGTGTGCCACTCCCGGCGGCCGGCCTGCGGCGCCTGCACCCTGGCCCGGTGGTGCCCGTCGTACGGCACCGGCCCGACCGACTGGAGGACCGCGGTGAAGCTGCTCAAGGGCCCGCGCGCCGCGGAGCTGGCGGCCCTGGTGGAGGAGGCGTGACACCCGGACGTTTCGAACGCGGACGCCGGCTGGGGCCGGCCGCGCTCGCGGTGGTGGTGGCGGCCCTGGTCACCGGGTGCGTCACCGGACCGTCGTCGCCGCCGACCCCGCAGCCGTCGTCGCCGCCGGAGCCGCTGGCCGACTGCACCGCGCTGACCGCGCCGCCGGGCGCCGTCGACCCGGTCGACGCTGCCGCGGACACCGGCGGGTCGCCCCCCGGTGGACAGCGGCTGCCCGACCTGACCCTGCCGTGCTTCACCGGCGGTGAACCGGTGGCGCTGTCCGACCTCCGCGGCCCGGCCGTGGTCAACCTGTGGGCGTCCTGGTGCGCACCGTGCCGGCGGGAGCTGCCCGTGCTGCAGGCGTACGCCGACGCCACCGCCGGCCGGGTGCACGTGGTGGGCGTGGTCACCGAGGACGACCACGACCGGGCGGCCTGGTTCGCCGCGGAGGCGCGCGTGAGCTTCCCTGCCCTGGACGACCGGGAGGGTCGGCTGTTCCGTCACCTGGCGGTCGGTGGGCTGCCGGTGACCCTGTTCGTGGCCGCCGACGGCCGGGTGGTCCACCGTCACCCGGGGCCGCTGGACGCCGGCGCGCTGGCCGAGCTGTCCGCGACCCACCTGGGGGTGACGCCGTGACCGACCGGCAGCTTCCCGCCTGGTGGGAGCCGCTGCGGTCGCGGGCCGCCACCGCGGTCGCCGCCGACTTCACCCGGTTCCCCACCCCGGCCGACCGGGGTCGGCCCAGCGCGGTGCTGGTGCTGTTCGCCGACGCGGACGGCGAGCCGGACGTGCTGCTGCTGCAGCGTGCCGACGGGCTGCGCGCCCACGCCGGCCAGGTGGCGTTCCCGGGCGGCGCGACGGAGCCGGCCGACCGGGACGCGGTCGCGACCGCGCTGCGGGAGGCGCACGAGGAGGTCGGGGTCGACCCGGCCACCGTGACCGTGGTGGCGCGGCTGCCGCAGCTGTGGATCCCGGTCACCGACTTCAAGGTCACCCCGGTCCTGGCGTGGTGGCACGCCCCGCACCCGGTCTTCCCGCGGGCGGTGCACGAGGTGGCGCGGGTGGCGCGGCTGCCCGTCCGGGAGCTGGCCGACCCGGCCAACCGCTTGCGGGTGCGGCACCCCAGCGGGTACGTGTCCCCGGCGTTCGAGGTCGACGGGATGCTCGTGTGGGGGTTCACCGCCGGGGTGCTGTCCACCGTGCTGGAACTCGGCGGTTGGGCGCGGCCGTGGGACCGCAGCCGCATCGTGCCGCTGCCCCCGGCGCAGGCGCGCCCGCCCGTACGCTGAGCTGGTGTCCCTGGTCGATGCGCTGATCGTCCTGCTGATGCTGCTGTTCGCGGTCAGCGGATACCGCCAGGGGTTCGTGGTCGGTGTCCTGTCGTTCTCCGGGTTCCTCGGCGGTGCCCTGCTCGGCCTGTGGGTCGGACCGTTGGTGACCCGGCAGATCGCCGACCCGGGTGCGCGGGTCGCGGTGGCGCTGATCTCGGTGTTCGGCCTGGCCCTCCTGGTGCAGGGGCTGGCGTTGTGGCTGGGCACCCGGCTGCGCCGCGCCATCCGGGCCCCGGCCGGCCGGCTGGTGGACGACATCGGCGGCGCGGTGGTGTCGGTGGTCGCGGTGGCCCTGGTCGCCTGGCTGGCGGCGGTACCGCTGAGCTCGTCCCCGCTGCCCTGGCTCAACCGGGCGGTCCGCGACTCGGCGGTGCTCGAGGTCATCGACCGGGCGGTGCCGCAGCCGGTGCGTACCTGGACCGAGGCGCTGCGGGACGCGGTGGACACCCGCGGGTTCCTCGAGGTCTTCGGGGTGCTCACCCCCACCCGGGAGCCGGACGTGCCGGCCGGGGACCCGGCGCTGGTGAACTCCCCGGTGGTGCGTCAGGCGGCGGCGTCGGTGGTGCGGGTCCTCGGGAGCGCACCGGACTGCCGGCGGCGGATCGAGGGTTCCGGGTTCGTCTACACCACCGGGTACGTGATGACCAACGCCCACGTGGTGGCGGGCACCTCGTCGGTGCGCGTCGAGTGGCGGGGCGTACGGGTGCCGGCCCTGGTGGTGGCCTTCGACCCGGCGTTGGACCTGGCCGTGCTGTACGCACCGACGCTGTCCGCGCCGGCGTTGCCGATGGCGGAGCGTCCGGCGGCCCGCGGGGACGACGCGATCGTGCTCGGCTACCCGCTCAGCGGGCCGTTCGACGTACGGGCGGCCCGGATCCGGGACCGGCGCGACATCACCGGCCCGGACATCTACGGCTCGTCCCGGGTGACCCGTGAGGTCTACACCATCCGGGCGCTGGTCCGCAGCGGCAACTCGGGCGGACCGCTGCTGTCGCCCGACGGGGAGGTGCTGGGGGTGATCTTCGCCGCGGCGGACGACCCGACCACCGGGTTCGCGGTCACCGCGCAGGAGGCCGCGCCGGTGGCCGAGGCCGGGGCGGGGCGGACCGCACCGGTCGACACCGGCTCCTGTACCTGACCGCGGTGCGGGTGTGGAGCCGGACCGCCGGCGACGGTGGCGGCACGGCGATCAGGGTGACCTCGCCGGTTCCGACCGGGTCGGGGCGTGACGGCGCCTCGCCGATCCCGGTGCGGGCGTGCCGGGACTTGAGGTCCAGCGGGTTGGTGGTGATCCGGGGGACGTCCACGGTCAGCGAGGCCAGCGGGTCGAGCACTCCGAAGCCGGACCACGGATCCCGGCCTTGCGGGCCGACGTCCCGGGCGCCGGTGATGAGCCGGGCGATCACCTCGCCGGCCGGTGCCTCCGGGTAGCGGGACCGCACCAGCGCGGCGCCGGCGGTCACCAGCGCCGCGGAGAACGACGTGCCCTGCACGCGGTGGTGGCCACCGCCGGGTGCGGCCGCGGTCACCTCCGCCGGGGCGGACAGCACGGTGCCGGGTCCGGTCAGGGCGCGCGGCCACCGGCGCGGGGAGGCGGCCGGGTCCGACCAGGTCAGGCCGGAGACCGCCACCACCCCGGGTTCCCGGGCCGGGTACCAGATCCGGTCCGGGGGTGGCAGGTCGGCCTCGGGTGTCCCGTCGCCGCCCGGGCGGGCCGGCAGGTTGCCGGTGCAGGCGACCACCACCACGTCGTGCGCCATCGCCTCCGTGATCGCGGCGTCCAGGGCGACGCTGTAACCGGGTCCGCCGAGGGAGAGGTTGATCACCTGGGCGCCCTGGCCGACCGCCCACCGCACCCCCGCGGCCACCGTGGAGGCGCGCTGGTAGCGGTTGTGCTCGTCCAGGACGCGTACCGGCAGGATGACGGCGTCCGGCGCCAGGCCGCCCGCCCCGGTGATCAGGGAGGCGACCGCGGTGCCGTGTCCGACCGGGTCCACCCGCCCGTCGGTGGAGCCGTCGACGAAGTCGCGGCCGGGCAGGACCCGCCCGGCCAGGTCCGGGTGGCTGGCGTCCACCCCGGAGTCGAGCACCGCCACCACGACCCCGGCGCCGGTGGCGTGCCGCCACGCCTGTTCGGCGTGCAGCAGGGTCAGGTGCACCGCCGTGTCGCTCCGCACCGGCGTGACCGGCCGCGCGGGGGCCGCGGCCGCGCCGCCCGGCGCGACCAGCATCGCCACCAGTGTGGACAAAGGCAGGGCCACCAGGGCCGGTGACCGCCTGCGCGCGGAGCGGGACACGCGTCGATTCTGGCAGAGTCGACCCGCCCGCACGGGCGTACCGAACGGTCAGGAATGCGGGTCGTGGTCGCCGGCGCCGTGGTCGTCGTCCGGGTGGGGCAGCTGCACCAGCCGTGCGCCCTCGCGCCGGGTGACCAGCCACGCCCGCCCCGGCGGCAGCGGGCCGGGTCGCACCGTGCCGACCAGCGGCCCCTCCTCCGGGTCGCCGGACATCACCAGCCCGGGCGTGGCGAGCTCCCGCAGACGGCGCAGCACCGGCTCGTACAGCGCCCGGGCGGCGCCGCCGCTGTGCCGGGCCACCACCAGGTGCAGCCCGACGTCGCGGGCCTGCGGCAGCAGCGGCAGGAGCGGAAGCAGCGGACTGTCGCCGCCGCCGGCCACCAGGTCGTAGTCGTCGACGAGCACCACGCACTCCGGTCCGGTCCACCACGACCGGGTGCGCAGCTGGGCCGGGGTGACGTCGGGGCCGGGCAGGCGGCGCTCCAGGTGGGCGGCGACCGACTCCATCAGCTCACCGGCGTGGCCGGCGGCGGTGGCGTACCCGATGAGGTGCTCGCCGGTGACCGCGTCCCACAGCCCGCGTCGGTAGTCCACGATCACCACCCGGAGCTCCTCCGGCGGCAGGCGGCGGACCAGCGAGGCGGCCAGCGTCCGCAGTGCGGTGGTCTTGCCACTGCCGCTGTCGCCGAACACCAGCAGGTGCGGCTCGACGGCCAGGTCCAGCCAGGCCGGCTGCAGGTCGGTCTCGGCGATGCCGACCGGGATGCGCAGCCCCTCCGCCCGGTCGGCGGCCGGCGGCGGCGCGATGCGGTGGTACGGCACCCGCTCGGGCAGCAGCCGGACCGGCGGGGCCGTCGGTCCCGACCAGGCGTCGGCGATCGCCGCGACCAGCGCCTCGAGGTCGGTGTGGACGTCCCCGGTGCCGGTGGACAGCCGCGGCAGCGCGGTGAGCAGGTGCGCCCCGTCGGGGGTGACGCCGCGGCCGGGGATCCCCTCCGGCACCCGGGTGGCGGCCCGGTACCCGGCCAGCGACTCGGTCGGGTCCCCCAACCGCAGCTCGACGCGGCTGCCGAACAGGTCCCGCACCGACGGCGGGAAGTCCATCCACCGGGCGGCGGTGGCGACCACGTGCACCCCGTAGGCGAGCCCACGGGCGGCCAGGTCCGCCACCCGGTCGGCGAGGTCACCGAACTCGGTACGCAGGACCGACCAGCCGTCGACCACCAGGAACACCTCGCCGTAGCCGTCGTCGGACCGGTCGCCGCCACGCTCCCGGGCGGTCATCACCGCGGCGACGTCGGCGACGGTGCGGCGGACCGTCGCCGGTTCGGTGCGGCCGGCCACCCCGCCGACGTGCGGCAGGCCGCGCAGCGCGGCGAGCGTCCCCCCGCCGAAGTCGAGGCAGTAGACCTGCGCCTCGACCGGGGTGCGGGTCAACGCCAGCGCGGCGACCAGGGTGGCCACCACGGTGGACTTGCCGCTGCGGGGGCCGCCCACCACCGCGACGTGGCCACCCTGGCCGGACAGGTCCACCACCAGCGGGTCCCGGCGCTGCGCCGCCGGGCGGTCCACGACGCCGAGCGGCAGCCGCAGCGCGCCGTCCGGGGCGGGATCGGCCACCGCGAGCCCCCGTTCCGGGGTACGCGTCAGGGGCCCGAGCAGGTCCGTCAGCGCCGGCGGTTCGGACAGCGGTGGCAGCCAGACCCGGTGGGCGGGTGGGCCGGTGCCGACCATCCGCTCGACGAGCAGCTCCATCAGCCCTGGCTCGGGCGGGCCCACGGTCGGTGCGGGCGGCCCGGCGGTTTCGACCTCCGGCGCCTCCGTCGGCGCGGTCACCGGTCGGGTGCCGAACGGCACCACCCGTACCCGGCCCGGCGCGCCGCTCGTCGTCAGCTGCGCCGGCCGCCGCCACGGCAGGCTGGCCGGGGCGGCCACGAACCGCACCAGCCGGTCCGGGCCGGTCCGCAGGAAGCCGTGCCCGGGGGAGTGCGGCAGCTCGTACGCGTCCGGCACCCCGAGCACCGCCCGGGACTCCAGCGGGGAGAAGGTGCGCAGGCCGATCCGGTAGGACA
>CAZSNW010000145.1:0-7030 GCA_964608245.1 uncultured Micromonosporaceae bacterium | reverse complement strand
CTTGCCGGGGCGCGCGCTCGGCTCCACCGTCTTAATGTCGCGTGGGGCCGCCCCACGCGGCCCATCGGACGGGTGCCGCGCGGCGGGTGCGTGGTCGTGGTCCGGGGACGGGTCGCGGACGACCTGCTACCGGGGGTCCCGGTTCAACTTGACATAATGTAGATTATCGAACTTGGACGGAAGCAGAAATCGAGGGGCCGGTGCAGACCGGCCCCTCCTGCGTCTGCGGGTTACTCGACCGGTTCGAGACAGAGCACGAAGCCCGTGCCGCTGCCGTCGCTCGTCCGGCTGCCCTGCCAGATGGCGGCACCGTCGGCCGGGACCGTGAAGCCCTCGCACACCTCCTCCAGGGTGGCGGCGTCGAAGTCGTTCTCGGTCCAGCCGGTGTTCTTCCCGATCACCCGCCAGGCGGCATCCTCGGAGTCGCAGGCGACCACCCGGATGTCGTCGATGTTCGGCCGGTCGTTGAGGCAGTCGCCGACGCCGGCGGTGCTGAGGTCGCCGGTCACGTTGGCGATGACCATCCTGATCACGAAGAAGACGACCGCCGCGACCGCGGCGCCGATCAGACCGAACGCGATCCGCCTACCCGTGCTCATCCCACCGGCCGGGGCGGCGCCCTGTGCGGCCTCCCCCTGGACCGGGGTGGCCTGCTCCTCGGCCTGGCCGCCGACGGCGGTGTCGCCGCCCTGCGCGCCGGGTGTCTCTGTCATGTGGATGTTCCTTCCGCTACGGCTCGCGGCCCTGACCGCGAGTGGTGACCAGTCACCGTACGACGCGCCGCCCACGCCTGCAACCCCGATCACCACCATCGTGTGTGGGCAGGCGGCCGGTCACCGTGTCCTCACCGCTCGCCGGTCGGCTCGGCCGTGGTCGAGGCGATCTGGATGAGGTTGCCGCAGGTGTCGTCGAACACCGCGGTGGTCACCGTGCCCATGTCCAGCGGCTCCTGGGTGAACCGCACCCCGAGCGCCCGCAGCCGCTCGTACTCGGCGTGGACGTCGTCGACGGCGAACGAGGTGAACGGGATGCCGTCCTCGCGCAGCGCCTGCTTGAAGGGTCCGACGGCCGGGTGGCTGTCCGGCTCCAGGACCAGTTCCGGGCCGTCGGGTTGCTCCGGGGACACCACGGTCAGCCAGCGGTGCTCCCCCATCGGGATGTCGTGCTTCTTCACGAACCCCAGCACGTCGGTGTAGAACGCCAGGGCCCGGTCCTGGTCGTCGACCAGGACGCTCGTCAGGTGGATCCGCATGCGGTCAGTCTCCGTCCGGTATCGGCCACCGCCGGACGATCTCGCGGAGCGGCGAGGTGTCGAGGTGGTGGAACTTGTATCTGCCCTGTCGACGGGTGTGCACCAGTCCGGCCGCCTCCAGCACCTCCAGGTGCTGCGAGACGGCCTGCCGGGTGGAACCCAGCCCGTGCTTGACCGCGAGCCGGGCGCAGATCTCGAACAGTGTCTGGCCGTCGCGTTCGGCCAGCTCGTCGAGGATCGCCCGCCTGGTCGGGTCCGCGAGTGCGCGGTAGACGTCACTCACCCCCGCACAATAGGCAAGCAAATGCTTGCCTGTCAATCGACCCTCCGTGGCGGTGCCATGATGGTGCGGTGCCGGTGACCCGAACGGAAGACGCGCTGACCGACCCTGGCGGTGTGGCCGACCGGTTGCGGCACCTCCTCGCCGCCCTGGCGCGGTGACAGGCAGGATCGGCGGTATGCGGGTGCGTCCGGTGACCCCGGAGCGACTGGTGACCGAGCTCGCCGACCGGATCGCGGCGACCGCGCCCGGGCGGCGGCTGCGGGTGGCGGTCGACGGCGCGGAGGCCGCCGACCCCGACCGCCTGGCGGCCTCCCTCGTCGACCCGCTGCGGGTCCGCGGACGCGCCGCCCTGCACGTGCCCACCGCGGGGTTCCTGCGGGCGGCCTCGCTGCGGCTGGAGTACGGTCGGACCAATCCCGACTCCTTCTACGAGCGGTGGTTCGACGTCTCCGGCCTGCGCCGGGAGGTACTGGACCGGCTGGACGGCGACGGTCGGGTCCTGCCGAGCCTGTGGGACCCGGTGACCGACCGCGCCACCCGGGCCGACTACGTGGCGGTGCCGCCCGGCGGGGTGGTCCTGGTCAGCGGTCCGCTGCTGCTCGGCGGCGGGCTGCCGTTCGACCTGACCGTCCACCTGTGGCTGTCGCCGGCTGCGCTGCACCGGCGCACCCCGGAGGGCCGGCGGTGGACGCTGCCCGCCTACCGGCGGTACGAGTCCGAGGTCTCCCCCGCCGAGCTCGCCGACGTGGTGGTGCGGACCGACGATCCGCACCACCCCGCCGTGGTGGATCCTGTCTAGAGCGGACACACGACCGGCGTGCCGGCGCCGGACGTCGGGGCGACACTCCCCGGAGGGCTGCGCGGCAGCGTCGGTCGGTTGTGGTAGGAAGAAGCAACTGGAACATACGTACGGAAGGACGTCCCATGGCGAGCCGTCGCACCACCGCCGGTCTGTCCGCGGAGGACCTGGAACGGATCCGGCAGGTGCTGGCGACCGGACGCAAGCCCCGCGTCGTCTTCACCGAGGCCGCCGGGCAGATCGCCGGCCAGATCGGCCAAGTGGTGGAGCTGACCGACCCGGCGCTCTCCGACGAGTGGCTGGTGGTCCGGTTCGGCCACGACGAGCTGCCCTTTTCCCCCGCCGATCTGGCGCTGCCGTCCCGTGCCGACTCCCGCGGCGACCGGGGCCGCCGCAGCGGCCGCCCCAGCGCTGTCGGGACCCCCGCCCCCCAGTCGTCGACCACCGTGGCGTCCGCCCCGACCGGTGGCACCGCACCGTCTGTGACCGAGGAGCGAACCGTGGCGACCGTTGACACGACCTCCACCGTTCCGGCCCAGCCGTCCCGCACCCGCGCGGAGACCACCGGCGAGTCCGCCCCGGCGTCCGCGCCGGCCCGTGCCGGCGGGCGTCAGAGCGGACGCGCCGGCCGCGGCAAGGCCGCGGCCCCCGCGATGACGGTGACCCTCACCTACCAGGAGGGCACCTGGACGGTGACGGTCCTGCAGGGCACCCGCAACGTGGTCAAGGCCGCGCCGGTGCCGGCGGGCAAGGCCCTACCGGCGCTGACCGGGCTCGGGGTGCCGGAGGTGGACGAGGCGCTCGAGAAGTTGGTGGCCGCCGAACGCGCGGAGGTGGAGCACCGGGCCGAGCAGCTGCGCACCGAGCTGGCGCAGGTGGAGGCACGGCTCGCCGAGCTGTCCCGGATCCCGCTAGCCTGACGACGTGCCGTCCTCCTGGCACCCGCCCCTGTCGTGGCGGGCCACCCAGGCGCTGGCGAGGGGCGTGGTGGCGCTGCTCGCCCGACTGCGGGTGACCGGTGACCCACCGGCGGACGGCGGGCCGCTGATCCTTGCGGCCAACCACATCAGCCCGTTCGATCCGATCACGCTGACCGCGGCCTGCCGCACCCGAGGGCTCTCGCCGAGGTTTCTGGCCACCGCCGGGCTGTTCCGGGTGCCGCTGCTCGGCGCGGCGATGCGGCGCTGGGGTCACATCCCGGTGCACCGGGGCACCGTCGAGGTGGCCCGGGCGTTGCCGGCGGCGGCTGAGGCGCTGGCCGCCGGATCGGTGGTGCTGGTCTACCCGGAGGGACGCATCGGCCTGGATCCCGGGATGTGGCCGGAGCCGGGCCGCACCGGCGTCGCCCGGCTGGCGTTGGCGACCGGCGTCCCCGTGGTGCCGGTGGCCCACTGGGGCTCCCACGAGCTGGTCCCCTACGCCGCGCCGCGGGGTCTGCTGCGCGCGCTGCCGCGGACCATGGTGCGCCGACCGGTGGTGCGGGTGCACTTCGGAACGCCCGTGGACCTCGGTGGGCTCCGCGGCGACGTGCCCGGTGACGCCCGGCGCGCCACCGACCGGATCGTGGCGGCGATCACCGCGGAGCTGGCACGGCTGCGCGTGGACGAGCCGGACCTGCCGCGGCACGTGGACCCGACCCGGCCGGTCGAGGGCCGACGCCGCGCCCGCAGCCTCGGCACCGGCGACGGGCGTGCGGGGCCGCCGGTGACCGGGCCATCCTCCCCTTCCGGCGGCATGCGGGGAGCGTGACCGGATGTCCGCGTCGGGTAAGTTTCGTGCCGTGGGACTCAGCGGGAAGGACACCGGGGCCGGCGGCCGCGAGCCGTCGCGCTTCTACCCGCCCCGGTTCAAGCTGCTGTTCCTGGCCGCGAGCAGCGCCTTCTTCGCCTTCGTCGGCTACCTGGCCAGCCGCTCGGACGTCATCGGGGTGGCGGTCATGGGATGGACCGGGCTCCTGTTGTTCGCCGCGGGGACCGTGGTGATGGTGCTGCGGGCGCTGCGGCCGGGCCCGACGCTGATCATCGACGAGACGGGGATCTTCGACCGGACGTCGCTGTCGCCCAACGGCCTGGTCCGGTGGTCGGAGATCACCGTGATCCGTAAGCGGGAGCTCGGCCGCGGCTACGGCAGCGAGCGGATGCTCGAGGTGGTGCTGGCGGACGAGAACGCGTTCCTGGAGCGGCCGCGGTCGCGGATGCGGCGGTTGACCGACTGGTTCCGCCGGCTGACCAGCCAACCTGTGGTGGGCATCCCTGGGTCGATGGTGTCGCGCCCCATGCAGGCGGTGATCGACACGGTGCGGGAGTGGCGGCCGGGCCTGGAGGTGCTGGAGCTGCCGCCGAGGCTGCCCAGGCCGCGACTGTTCCGCCGGCGGGACCAGTTCCCCACCAGGCAGCACCCCCGCCCGCCCCGGTGGTGAACCGCTGCCGGACCGCGGTTACGGTCGGCGGGACGTGGTGGCCGGTGCGGGGCGAGTGCCGTTACGCTGAAAGATGGTGTGTGTCCGGCGGGGGTCGAGCACCCGGCCGGTGTCGTTGACGAGGGCGGACGACACGATCGTGGGAGGGCGCTGATCATGGGCGAACGCATGCTGCGTGGCAGCCGGTTGGGTGCGGTCAGCTACGAATCCGACCGCAACACCGAGCTGGCGCCCCGGCAGCCGCGGGCGTACCAGTGCCCGCGTGGCCACCGGTTCGAGGTCCCGTTCGCGCTGGACGCCGAGGTCCCGCCGACCTGGGAGTGCAAGTACGACGGCAGCACGGCCCGACTGGTCAACGGGGCGGAGCCGGAGCCCAAGAAGGTCAAGCCGCCGCGTACCCACTGGGACATGCTGCTGGAGCGGCGGACCCTGGAGGAGCTGGAGGAGATCCTCAACGAGCGGCTGGCGGAGCTCCGGGCACGGCGCGCCGAGGAGGAGAAGAACAGGAAGCTGCTGTAGCCCGACTCGCGTTTCCTGGCGACCCTCCGCCCCATTGGGGTGGAGGGTCGATTATTGGGCTGGCCAGGTCGACGCCCCGCCTCAGCGCGGCGGAGGGTCGACGACCTGGCCCTCCACCACGCGCCCGTCCACCTGACCGGGGACGGTGACGGTCTCCTCGGGCCAGACCCGGGTCTCCTCGGACCACATCCGGTGACCGGCGAACCGGATTCGTACCCCGGGCGAGGACAGTCGGCGCACGACCGCGTCCCGGGCCCAGGTGGTGACGATCCGACGCACCGGTGGGGTGAGCATCAGCGCGCCGACCAGGCCGGTGACCAGGCCGGGCAGGACGAGCAGCAGCGCGGCGGCGAGGCCGACCACCGCGTCGACCGCGACCGCACCGGGCGGCTGGCCGGAGTCGGCCCACGACCGCAGCCGGTGCCACGCCCGCCTCCACTCCCGGCGGAGTACCAGCAGGCCCACCAGTGACACCGCAACCACCGCAAGCAGCGTGGTCAGGTATCCGATCCGCTCGCCGAGCTGGACGAAGGTCGCGACCTCCGTCAGGAACAGCAGCAGCGCCGCGATCGGCGGCCACAGCGGTCGTCTCAGGAGGCGGGGGCCGACCGGCGCAGTGCCGCCAACCGGGCCTTCAGCCCCCACACGGTGACCCGCCACAACGCCTCCCGCACGATCGCCGAGCTCATCTTGCTGCGACCCCGCTGCCGTTCGGTGAAGGTGATCGGCACCTCGACCAGCCGCAGCCGCTGCTGGTGCGCCCGCCAGGCGAGGTCCACCTGGAAACAGTAGCCCTGGGAGGCGACCGAGTCGATGTCGATCTTGTCCAGGACGGGGGCGCGGTAGGCGCGGTAGCCGCCGGTGGCGTCACGCACCGGCATCCCCAGCAGCAGCCGGGTGTAGAGGTTGCCGCCGCGGGACAGCAGCATGCGGCGACGCGGCCAGTTGACCACCCGACCGCCGGGCACCCACCGGGAGCCGAGCACCACGTCGGCGTCGCCGAGCGCGGCGAGCAGCGTCGGCAGCTCCTCCGGCGCGTGGGACCCGTCGGCGTCCATCTCGACGACGACGTCGTACCCGCGTTCCAGCGCCCAGCGGAACCCGGCGACGTACGCCGCGCCCAGGCCCTGCTTGCCCGGCCGGTGCAGCACGTGGATGCGGGGATCCTCGGCGGCGAGCCGGTCGGCGAGTTCCCCGGTGCCGTCCGGGCTGGCGTCGTCGACCACGAGGATCTCGGCTTCGGGCACCGCCGCGCATACCCGGGCGGTGATCGGCCGGAGGTTCTCCACCTCGTTGTAGGTGGGGATCACCACCAGCACCCGACCGAGGTCGTACCGTCCGCCGACCTTGCTGTTCATCCCGGCATCCGTCATCTCGCCACCCCGTTTCTGAGGCCGCAGCGGCCCTGTCCGGCCCCGGGCGCGGTGGTGCCGAGCCGCCACGCCACCACCGCGGCCGCCCGCCGCGACGACCAGGGCGACCAGGGCGAGCCCGACCATGGCCGCCTCCGGCCACGCCCCGACCGCGGTGGCGACGGTGCCGTCGTCCGCCAGCGTAAGCGTACGCACGCGGACTTCTTGTGTGAAGAATCCGGTTTCATCATGAATGGTACCGTCCGGGCTGACAAAACCCGATATTCCCACGGTCGAGGCCATCAACGCCCACTGACCGTGCTCGACCGCCCGCAGCCGCACCATGGCCAGCTGCTGGCGCGCCTCCGCCTCGTCGAAGGTGGCGTTGTTGGTCTGGACGACGAGC